>JAVEDG010000228.1 GCA_030841245.1 Actinomycetota bacterium | reverse complement strand
TGGCCTCACCGGACAGCTCGGTGCGGTAGAGCCCGTCACCGGTGCTGCTCGTGTAGCCCTCGTTGAAGATCAGGTAGAGCACGTGCAGCACCGACCGCAGTCGGGCGGCCCGCTCCCCATCGTCCGGCATCGCGAACGGGACCCCCGACGCCTTGATCGTCGCCTTGGCCCGGCTGATCCGCTGCGCCATCGTCGGCTCAGGCACCAGGAACGCGCTGGCGATCTCCGTGGTCGTCAGACCACCGACTGCCCGCAGCGTCAGGGCGATCGCCGACGCCGGCGTCAGCGACGGGTGCGCACACATGAACAGCAGCACCAACGTGTCGTCCCGCTCCCCCGCCTGTCCAGGAGGCGGCTCCCACGCCGCCGACTCCTCTCGCCGGCGACGTGCCTGGTCGCTGCGCAGCTGGTCGGTGAACCGGCGTACTGCTGCTGTGATCAGCCAGCCACGCGGGTTGTCCGGCTCGCTGTCGCTCGGCCAGTGCGTTGCTGCGGCGAGCAGTGCTTCCTGTACGGCGTCCTCGGCCCCGTCGAAGTCGCCGGTGCGCCGGACGACGGCGCCGAGGACCTGCGGCGCGAGCTCGCGCAGCAGGTCCTCGGTCGTCCGGTCGGTCATCCGTCACACGTCGTTCAGCGGGGCACTCATGACCTCACGGACGTGGATCGGCTGCTGGATCGCGACACCGTCCGGGCCGGGTGCGGCCGAGACGCGGGCCGCGATCTCGAGCGCGCGTGCCTCGGAGTCGACGTCGACGATCCGGTAGCCGGCCACCCACTCCTTGGCCTCGGGGAACGGGCCGTCGGTGACGACCGGGCTGCCCGTCCCATCGTAGGTCACGACCTTGGCCTGGTCCGGCCAGGCCAGACCCTCGGCTCCGACGAACTCCCCGGACTCGGTCAGCTCACGGTTGAGGTCGACCTGGAACTGGATGTGCGCCTGCACGTCCTCCGGCTTCCACTGGTCCATCGAGATGTCGCAGCCGGCGCCGCCCTCGTAGTTCTGGATCAACAGGAACTTGGTCATCGCAGTGCTCCTACCATTCGTGGGCGCCCTCGGTGGCGCCGTCACAGGTAGGACGGAGCCGCCGAGCCGTCCTCGACATCCTCCCGGAGGTTCCGGGAGATCGTGACCTGTCCGTGCGTGATCGAGGTCGGGCCCGGGACGTAGCGTGGCGTGATGGGCGACGCGCGGCGGGGCAGATTCCGTCGCTGGACCCTGGTGCTCGTCGGCACCGCGTTGCTGGTGGGCCTGCCGAGGGCCTGGGCCGCCCGGCCGGTCAGTGCCACCACGCGCAGCCCGGCCGAGATCGTGGCGGCGGCGCGCGGGTCCCGAGACGTGCAGTTCACCGGACTGGCCACCTCGCAGGGCGACCTCGGCCTGCCCGACATCCCCCGGCTCGGGAGCGTCGCCGCCCTGTTGGGGAGCACCACCCGGTGCCGGGTCTGGTGGGCGTCACCCGCCACCTGGCGAGTGGCACGGCTGGCGACCGGCGGCGAGACCGACACGTTGGCCGACCACGGCCGGTTGCGCGTGTGGGACTACGAGACCAACCAGGTGGTCCAGGTCCTGGGCGACACCCCGGTGCGGCTGCCGCGGGCCGACGACCTGCTACCGCCTCAGGCCGTACGGCGGCTGCTGTCCGAGCTGGGGCCGCACGACCATCTCAGTGCGTTGCCCGCGCGTCGGGTCGCGGGCCAGGTCGCAGACGGCGTGCGGATCCGTCCCGTGGGAGAGCCGAGCACCATCGGCCGGGCCGACGTGTACGTCGAGCGGCGGTCCGGTCTTCCCGTGCTGGTCGACCTGGTGCCACGGGGCGCCGACCACCCGGCGCTTCGCAGCTGGTTCGACGAGCTCTCGCTGCGCCGTCCGGCGGACCGGGCGGTCCGGCCACCGATCACCGTGTGGGCCAGGCATGAGACGAGCGTGCTGCCCGACCTCGCGGCGCAGATCGACACCTTCGCCCGGGCGCCGCTGCCGGCCACGCTCGGGGCCCTGCCGCGCAGCCGCGGCGTCGTCGGCCTCGGCGGCACCGCGACGTACGGCACCGGACTCGCCCGGGTCGCCGTGCTGCCGCTGTCCGACCAGCTCGGCCAGGAGGCTGTCGGTGCGGCCCGATCGGCGGGCGGTCTCGACCTGGCCGTCGATGCCAGTGTCGCCGTCCTCGTCCGCAGCCCGCTGCTGACCCTCGCGGTGGTGCGCACGGTCCACGACGGCCGGCCGTGGAGCTACCTGGTCTCGGGAACCGTCACGGCCTCGGTGATGACCCACGCCGTCGACGACCTGGTGCGGCCATGACCGAGCCGGTGATCGTGACGCGGTCGCTGTTCAAGCGCTTCGGCCCGGTGCGCGCCGTGACCGACCTGGATCTCGTGGTCCCGGCGGGAGAGCGGTTCGGTTTCCTCGGGCCGAACGGGTCGGGCAAGACGACGACGGTCCGGATGCTGCTCGGCCTGGTCTTCGCGACCAGTGGCGAGATCGAGGTGATGGGCGAACGGGTGCCGCGACACTCGAGGGCCGCGCTGCGTCAGGTGGGCGCGCTGGTCGAGAGCCCCGCGGCGTACGGCCATCTCTCGGCGCGCGCCAATCTCGCGCTGCTCGACGCGGCCGGGCCGGGAGGGCGCCGCCGTGGTCGGCGGGCGCGGATCGGGGAGGCGCTGCTCACGGTCGGTCTCGACACCGTCGGCCGGCGGCCGGTGCGCACCTACTCGCTCGGCATGCGGGCCCGGCTGGGGCTGGCGGCGGCGATCGTCCGCAAGCCGCGGCTGCTGGTTCTCGACGAGCCGACCAACGGGCTCGACCCGATGGGCATCAGGGAGGTGCGCGAGCTGCTGATCCGGCTCAACGATGCGGGCACCACCGTGTTCATGTCCAGCCACCTGCTCGCCGAGGTCGAGGCGACCTGCACCCGGGTCGGTGTGGTCGACCGCGGCCGCCTGGTGCTCGAGGGGGCGCTCGACGACCTGCGCGGCCCGACCGGCCGGGTGCTGCTGCACACCCCGGACGCGGGGCGGGTCGCGAGCCTGCTCGACGGTCAGGTCGTCGAGCGCGAGGGCGACCGGGTGGTGCTGCGCGGGATCTCCGTCGCGGACCTGACGGCGCGGCTGGTCGCCGGCGGTGTACGGGTCAGCGAGGTCGGTCCGGAACGGCGCACCCTGGAGGAGGTCGTGCTCTCGGTCACGGGCGCGGGTGCCGACCGGCACAGCGCGACCCTGGTCGAGGAGATCCTTCGCGACCCAGAGGAGCGGCCGCGATGATCCGGGTCGAGCTGGTCCAGCTGGTGCGCCGGCCGCGCACCTGGGTCTCGATCGCGCTGCTGTGCGCCCTGCCGGTGATCGTGGCGGTGCTGCTCTCGACGACGGAGATCGGGCCACGGCCGGGCGAGGGCCCGGCGCTGCTCTCGGCGGTGCTGTCCAACGGCGCGCTGTTCCCGGCCGCCTCGCTCGGCATGGTGCTGCCGCTGTTCCTGCCGGTGGCCGTATCGGTGGTGGCCGGCGACTCGGTCGCGGGTGAGGCAGCGACCGGCACCTTGCGCTACCTGCTGGCCCGGCCCGTGGGCCGCACCCGGCTGCTGGTCGCCAAGCTCACCTCGACCCTGGCCTTCGTCGTGATGGCGGTGGTCGCGGTCGGGCTGACCGGCTACGTGCTGGGCCGCACCCTGTTCCCGTCGGGCAGCGGCGGTTCGGTCGCAGTGCCGGTGAGCTCGCTGTCGGGGAGCACTCTCTCGCCGCGGGAGGTGGCGCTGCGCACGATGCTCGCGCTGGCCTACATCGTGTGGTCGATGCTCGGCGTGGCCGCGGTGGCACTGTTCCTCTCGACGTTCACCGAGTCCGGGCTGGCCGCTGCCCTCGGCTCGCTGTCCCTGCTCGTCCTGAGCGAGGTGCTGGTCGGCCTCGACGCGGCCAGCGCGCTCAAGCCCTACCTGGTGACGCGCTACTGGCTGTCCTGGGTCGACCTGTTCCGCGACCCGATCCTGTGGCACGACGTACGCCACGGGGTGCTCCTGCAGGGCGGGTACGTCGTGGTCCTGCTCGGCGCCGCTTGGGCCAACTTCATGACCCGCGACATCACCGCCTGACGCCGAGCTCAGGGGTGCCCGGAGCCCAGCCGGGCCAGCCGGACGCAGTCGCCGGGGCGGAGCGCACGGGGCGGGCCGACGCCGACCGAGCGGAGCACGAGGCCGGTGACCACCGGGTCGACCGGCAGCTGGCCGTGGGCCACGACCCGGTGCCGGCACACCTGCTGGACCGCGATGTCCAGCGCGCCGGAGAGGCGGGCCGAGCCCGGTGGCGTGACCACCCGGTCGTCCCGCGTCCAGATGCTCGTCCAGCGCGGGCCGGCCGGCGTCTCGTCGCCGGCCGCCAGCCGGGCCAGCAGCGCACTGCCCGGGCGCAGCTGACGGCAGGCCACCGGGCAGGCCTTCGCACCGAGCAGCGCACCGAGCTCGGCGAGGTCGGTGCCGTGGTGCGGCGAGCCCAGCGTCACGATGCGGCGCGCCCGTGCGGCACCGCCGTCCTCGCGCGCCCACAGCCGCGCGACCACGCCTCCTGCCGAGTAGCCGACCACGTCGACCGACGGGGCGCCGCCGGCCATGGCTGCGCGGACCGCCCGGTCGAGGGTCATCGCCTGCAGGTGCAGGTCGCCCTCGCCGCGACCGGGCAGGGTCAACACGTGCACCTGGCGCCCGGCAGCGCTCAGGCGGGAGGCCAGCACCAGCAGGCCGGCCCGCTCACCGCCGTAGCCGGGAATGAGCAGCACGGGTCCCGGCCGGTCCTGCGGCACACCGACGGGCGGCCGCGGGGTGTCGCCGCCGACGGGGTCGTGCCGGACGACCGCGATGGCGGCGACCACGAGCACGGCCAGCGTGAGCGCGGCACAGCCGGCGAGGAACAGCCGACGTCGCGGACTCGCCACCGGCGCTTCCTTCCCGGCGCGCGAGGCGCGACGCCCACCGCCGATGCTAGGCAGGCGTTCCACGAGCGGCGCGACCCCGGCCTAGGGTCGGGGCATGCAGCTGCGGATCATGACCGAGCCCCAGCAGGGCGCGACGTACGACGATCTGCTCGCCGTCGCTCTGGAGTCTGAGCGGCTCGGCTTCGACGCGTTCTTCCGCTCCGACCACCTGATGCGGTTCGGCGACGACGACCCTGGCCCGGGGTCGACCGAGGCTTGGGCGACGCTCGCCGGGCTCGCGCGCGACACGCGCAACATCCGGCTCGGGACCATGGTCACGTCGGCCACGTTCCGTCAGCCGGCCGTGCTTGCGCTGACCGTCGCGACGGTGGACGCGATGAGCGGTGGGCGGGTCGAGCTCGGGCTGGGCAGTGGGTGGTTCGAGGCCGAGCACACGGCGTACGGACTGCCCTTCGGGACCTTCGGTGACCGTTTCGACCGGCTCGAGGAGCAGTTCGCGGTCATCACCGGAATCTGGGCGACCGCCGCCGGCGCGAAGTTCTCGCACTCCGGCCCCCTGTACACACTCGTCGACCACCCGGCGCTGCCCCGCCCCGTGCAGAAGCCGCGGCCACCGATCATCGTCGGCGGACGCGGGCCGCGGCGCACTCCCGCGCTCGCCGCGAGATTCGCCGACGAGTACAACGTGCCGTTCTCCTCGATCGACGAGGCGACTGCAGCCATCGCGCGCGCTCGTGAGGCATGCGCATCGCTCGGCCGCGACCCGGACTCGCTCGTCTACTCCGCGGCGCAGACCCTGGTCGTCGGGAAGGACGACGAGGAGGTACGCCGTCGCGCCGACGCGATCGGCGAGGACCCGATCGAGTCGCGCAGGGACGGCCTCGGCGGCACGGTAGCCGAGGTGGTCGACAAGGTCGGCCGGTTCGCCGAGCTCGGCATCACTCGCCTCTACCTTCAGGTCCTGGACCTGCACGACCTCGATCACCTCCGTCTCGTCGCAGACGAGGTCGCATCCCGGGGGTGACGTCGTCTACGGCCGGTGGCGTCGCGAGTGGTGTCGGAACAGGTCTGCACACTTGTGCAGTCATCCGGGCATCTGCCGGTGGCGATCCATGTTGTGGCGTCCCGGTTTTCGACGGTTTCGTCATGACCGCAACGTCTCCGCACAAGTCCGTGAGACCGCAGGGGCTCGACAGTGCGCCTAGACTCCGAAGACAGGCGGCCGATACACGGGTGGGGCGCGCATGTGTGGTGACAGCAGGAGCGCAGATGTTGAGATCGAGGGATCGCTCCGGACCGAGTAGCAGTTCCAGGAAGCGTCGCGGGGTCCAGCGACAGATCCGTCACAACCAAAGCCTTGTCCAGAACCTGCTCGACGTCATGGAACCTTCGACCTGCGTCGTGGACAACCGCGGCCAGATCATCGCGACGAACCATGCCTGGCGTCTCGCCGCGTACGTCGACGAGAGCGGTCACCTTCCCGTTGCCGGGAGCTACCTGGACATCTGGCAAGAATCTGTGGGCGCCGACCAGAACGTCCGCGCCCAGATCTCAGCCGGGCTCGAGCGACTTCTTGCGGGCGGGCCCGACCGTTTGACGATCGACTACCCATGCAGGTCAGGGGACACCGAACGCTGGATCAGCTTGCAGATGGCGCCGCTGCGCGAGATCTCAGGCGCGGTGCTGAGCCACGTCGACATCTCGGCCGCGAAGCTCGCTGCACGCACCATGTCGTACCAGTCGCTGCACGATCCGCTGACCGATCTGCCCAACCGGAACCTGCTCAAGGACCGGCTCCGCCAGGCGCTGGCGTGGACCGAGCGGACGGGCCAGTCGGTCGCCGTCGCGTTCCTCTCCCTCGATCACTTCGCCCGGGTCAACGAGCGCCTTGGGCACGCCGCCGGGGACGAGCTGCTGAAGGCCGTAACCCAGCGCTGGAGCGTACTGATGCGCAGCGGCGACACGCTCGCGCGCTTCGCGGGCGACGAGTTCGTCGCGGTCTGGCCCGGCGTCGGCTCGGTAGCAGAAGCCGAGGGGTTGGCCCAGGGGCTGTTCGCCGCCCTCAGCGCGCCCTTCACCTTGAACGACGTGCCGGTGTCCGTCTCGGTCAGCGTCGGCGTCGCCGCCGGAACTCCGCCGCAGACGCCCGAGGGTCTGCTGCTCGCGGCCGACGCGGCGATGTCCGATGCGAAGAACCATGGCCGCGCCCGGATCACCGTGCACTCCGACGAGCTGCAAGAAGGCATCCACCTCCGCCTGCGCACGGAGACCGAGCTGCGTGCGGCACTGCTCCAGGGCGAGTTCGTCCTGCACTACCAGCCGGTGGTTGACCTCGCACGAGGAGTCGCGACCGGGGTCGAGGCGCTGATCCGCTGGCAGCATCCCGACGGGCTGCGCATGCCGGACTCGTTCATCCCTGCTGCCGAGTCCAGCGGCCTGATCGTGCCGATGGGCGCCTGGGTGCTGGGCGAGGCGTGCCGCCAGGGCGCCCTGTGGAGGTCCCACGGGCTGGACCTGCAGGTGGCAGTCAACCTGTCGGCTCGCCAGGTGACGCACCCCGACGTGGTGGCGACGATCCGGAGCGCTCTACGCCGCTCGGGGCTGCCGCCCCAAGGGCTGCTCGTGGAAGTCACCGAGTCGACGGTGATGGAGGACGCCGACGCCGCAGCGGTGGCCCTCCGAGACATCGCCGCGCTCGGCGTCGCCATCGCGATCGATGACTTCGGCACCGGTTACAGCTCACTCGTCTACCTGAAACGCTATGCGCTGCAGGCACTCAAGGTGGATCGGTCCTTCGTGGCCGGCATGGGAGTCAACGCCGACGACGACGCCATCGTGGCGAGCATCGTCTCACTTGCTCGGGCCGTCGGTGCCGTCTGCATCGCCGAGGGGGTGGAGACCCCGGCGCAGCACAGTGCCCTGCTGTCGCTCGGCTGCGACTACGCGCAGGGTTACCTGTTCGGTCGCCCGGTCCCGGCCCTGGCTCTGGGCCAGCTGCTGGAGGAGTGTGCGCGAACTCTGGGGACGGCTTCGGAAGCCACGCCGACCGGAGACGCGCGGGCATAGTCCTAGCGGTCACTCCCGCCTGGCCGGCCTGGGTGGGCTCTGCGGGACGTCAGCTCCGCCCAGACGCTCTTCCTGTCGTCGAGCGAGTCGCACCCCCACACCAGCGCAAGGTGGTCGACGATCGCAACACCGCGTCCGCCGAGGGCGTCGGGGACAGCAGGGCGTATCTCGGGCAGGGACGGGCCGACATCCTCGACGGTGATGCGCACGACATCCTCGATGCGCTGCAGGAGCACACGGAAAGGCGACACGGCGTGCTCGACCGCATTGGTCGCCAGCTCGGACGTCACCACGGCGGCATCAGCGAGTAGAGCGTCCTCACCCCATGACGAGAGCACGGCCGTGACGAAACGACGAGCCGCAGGTATGGCTGCTGGCACGGGAACGAACACGTCAGAGCTCTGAACCGGACCGTCGGTGAGTCCCGTCCCGGGAGCGGCGGCCGAGTACTGGCGCGGCGGGATCACGTTGGAGTGCAGTGCGCAGATGTGGTTGGCGGCGCCGAGCGCTCCTCCGGCCAGCACCGTGCTGGGGTAGGCGCACAGCAGGGAGAAGTGCCGACGCGTGGCCAGGTGGTTCCACAAGGACTCGAGCTCGACGGCGCCGGCAACATTGTCCTGGTCCCAGAGCAGCGCGACCATCTCGCCGAACACGCGGACGGCGCACCCGTCCTCGGTGGCGGCGTCGATCACGCCACCGAGCACGGTGTCGAACTTCACCGCGTCGGGAGCACCGTCGACCATGAACGTGTCGAGCAGCTCGCCGGCGTCGAACGTCAGATAGCGTCCACTGACCCGCGCACGCACGGTGTCGGTCCCGTACTGCACGAGCACGTCGTCGAGAGCAGCGCGGTGCTGTGCGGTCGCGACAACGATGACGCGCTCCCCCGCCGCGAGTCCCTCAGCGAGGTAGCGAGCCACATCGGCCACGACTTCACTGTCGCGATCGTAGAAGCTCACCGCATGGTTGTGCGGTGTGGTGACTCGTAGGCCGTCGGCAACCGACCCGGGTGAGTGACCGTGGAGCTGCTCGTCATAGCGCTCGACTGTCATGACGCGCCTCCATCATGCGCGGGCCCGTCGCCGTGGGGATATCCGGGCAGTCTGAGGTCCCGCTCCGGTACGCCAGTGGCAGTCGCGACCCGGCCGATCGGGTCTGCGCGCGCGTCCTCGGGAACCCGCACGACCAGGACTGCCAGGTCGTCGGTGCGGGTGCCGGAGGAGAAGGTCTTCGCAGCCTCGACGATCCGGTGGGCGATCTGCTCGCCATTGAGACTCGTGCAACCGTCCAGCAGGTCGAGAAGCCGCTGCTCGCCGAACAGCTCACCGTGTGCGTTTCGGGCTTCGGTGACACCGTCGGTGTAGAACACCAGGCTGTCGCCCGGACCCAAACCGACCCGGTCCTCCGCCGGGTCGACGGCCTCGAACAGGCCCAGCGGCAGTGAGGGCTCGCCCCGTGTCTCGACGCGGCCGGAGGCGCGGACCAGCACAGGCAGGGGGTGCCCGCTGCTGGCGAGGGTGAGCCAGGCACCGCAGGTGTCGAGCTCCAGGCGGGCGAACACTGCTGTCAGGTAGCGCGTGTCGACGTCGGGGTCGGCATCGGCGAGCAGCGCCGCGTTGAGGTCCCGCATCACCGCGCTCGGCGCGGCGTCGTGGCCGGCCGAGGCTCGGATGGTCCATCTCGCGGATGCCGCCAGCGCTGCGGCCGCGGTCCCCTTCCCGCACACGTCGCCCAGCGTGATCGCCCAGTCGTTGCTGCCGCGGCGGAACACGTCGTAGAAGTCGCCGCCGACCCGCAGACCCCGTTCGCCGGCGATGAAACGACTTGCCACCTCCATGCCGGGCAACGTCGGGGGTCGCGGCGGGAGCAGGCTCGCCTGCAAGGCGTCGGCGAGGTTCTCCGCGTCACGGCGGAGCTCACTCTCGGCTTGCACGACCTCACGAGCGTCCAAGCGCAGCTCGAGCTGATCCATCACGAGCCTCGCGAGGTCCTGCAGCGTCAGGAGATCATCGTCGGTGATCTCCCGCGGCTCACGATCGATGACGCAGAGGGTGCCGAGGTTGTGGCCCTCCGTCGTCGTCAGGGGAACGCCGGCGTAGAAGCGCAACCCGAACGATCCTGCCACGAGCGGGTTCGCCAACGCGCGGGGATCAGCGGCGGCATCGGTGACCACCCACGGCTCGTTCGAGAGGATCGCCGATGCGCACAAGCCCGGGTCGCGCCCGATCTGCTCGACGTCTGGCAGGCCGTGCCGCGACTTGAACCAGATCCGGTCCCGGTCCACGATGCTCACGATCGCGATAGGAACCCGCAGCAGCCGGGCGGCCAGCGCCGTGATCCGGTCGAACGACCCGTCCGGTGGTGTGTCGAGGATACGGAAATGCCGGACCGCAGAAAGCCGCGCATCCTCGTCGGAGGGGTACGCCAGCTCCAGCACCGTCACCTTGCACTCCCGCCCGGGTCCGCAGCTGCGGATTCACGATGGTAACCCGCCCCATGACCCACAGCGACCCCGTCCAGGCATCTCGCGGGCAGCGGCCGACTCCGGAGATCCACGCGCGCTCGCTACCATGACATGCGCTGCGGACCCGTCCCCGCCTGCCGGTTCCGGCCGTCAGGCTCCTCCTGCAACAGCCAGCCGCAGCCCCAGCCCTCGTAGCTCAGGGGATAGAGCGACGGTTTCCTAAACCGCAGGTCGCAGGTTCGATTCCTGCCGGGGGCACCACTGCGCTCTTGCGAGCAGGTCGGGCGCCGAAAGCGGCCCGCGCTGCCCCCCGACGTAGTGCTGCGCGGGCCGCCTTCGGACCCCCCATCGGCGCCGGGCCGCTCCCTCGACGACGGTCCGGATGCGCCCAGTCACAGGATCGCGTCGCGGCCACCCGCTTGCCACGGGGCCGAACGGCTCGCTCGCGTGGGCAGAAAGGGTTTGGCCCGACCGGCTGCTGTTGCGGCCGCCAGGGGTCTACCATCGGCGGCGCCCGCCCTGGCTGCATCCCCCGTCGGCTGGGGCGGGCCCTTCGTCGCACGC
>JAVEDG010000209.1 GCA_030841245.1 Actinomycetota bacterium | reverse complement strand
GCTGGCCCGAGCCACCCCCGCACTCATGGGCTTCGTCCATCGTGAGCCCAGGCGCTTGCGGAGCAGCTGGCCGATGGCCCAGTCCTCCAACGGTCCCAGCGTGAACTCGCGATGAGGCTCAGCCAAGGCTCGTATCAAATCACTGCCGGCGCCCTCCGGTCTGCTGCCGACCAGGACGCCCAGCCGCTGCGGCTCGACCGAGATGCGACGCAGCGCGAAGGCGAGGCTGCCGACACTTGCCAGGTCCAGCCATTGCAGATCGTCGATGATGATCGCAACCGGCTGCTCCTGGCACAGGTGCGTCAGAAGACCTCGGACAGCCAGCGGTACAGCGAGGGCGTCGACCTCCTGGCCGTCCGGTTCGACCCGCCGCAGCGCAACCGAGAGGGCACGCTGCTGTGGAACCGGAAGGCCTCTGTCCGCCCCCTCCGGGCACTGGGCGACCAGCTCGGCGAGTCCGGCAAACGGCAGTCCTCGCTCGAACTGCGTCGGGGTGACAGAAAGCACTCTGCGCCCCCGGCGCTGGGCCAGCTGATCGAGAACCCTCAGCAGGCTGCTCTTTCCCGCACCCGGGTCACCGGTGGCGACGGCGCTCCCCCCACGGACCAAGACATCGCTCATCACCTGCAGAGCGTCCTCCCGGCCGAACAACCCGAAGGCGGCAGCCGACACCTCGTTCACGGGGTCATCATCGCCCAACCCGCTTGTCCTAGCGATGTCCCCGGTCGCGCTGGGTCGAGGGGTTTCCCCGATGCCTCGAACACTGGCCGACTCCTAGCGTCCAACGCACATCACCCACCCCACCCAAGGAGGAAAGCAATGAATGCGACAACTCGGCCAGCAGTGGTACTCGTCCACGGCGGGTTCGTCGACGGCTCCGGATGGCGCGGCGTCTACGACCGGCTGCGCGCCCAGGGACACCGGGTCGCGGTCGTGCAGAACCCGACCGTGTCCCTCGAGGGCGACGTGGCCGCCACCAAGCAGGTCCTCGACGACATCGAGGGCCAGGCCGTCCTCGTGGGTCACTCCTACGGCGGCGCCGTCATCACCGAGACCGGCAGCGACCCGCGCGTCGCCGGCCTGGTCTACATCGCGGCATTCGCCCCCGACAAAGCCGAGTCCGTGAACACCCTGATCGCCGACCCGCCACCCGGAGCACCGGTCCCGCCGATCCTGCCGCCCAAAGACGGCTACCTCTTCCTGGACCGAGAGAAGTTCCACGACTCGTTCGCCGGCGACCTACCGGAAGACGAAGCAGCATTCATGGCCGACTCACAAATCCCCTGGGGCCTCGACGCCCTCGGCGGCTCGATCACCGAACCCGGGTGGCGGCTCAAGCCGAGTTGGTACCTGGTCGCCAGCGACGACCGCATGATCCCCCCACCGGCCCAGCGGGCCATGGCCGAGCGGACCGGCGCCACGATCCGCGAGGTTCCCGGCAGCCACTCGGTCTACGTGTCCCAGCCCCAGGCAGTCGCCGACCTCATCCACACCGCAGTCGAGTCGCTCGCCTGACCTGACACTCGTCCGCCATAAGGCGGGAGAACCCAATGAGCCGGGTTCAGCAACGTTCGAGGCAGACGGCTCACCCATGCAAGTCCGCATGTTCTATCCGAATGAGGAGAACACCATGAACACGGATCTTTCGCGCCGCCAGGTGCTGGCGGCGGGAGCGGCATTGGCCGGGTCAGCGGCGGTGATGGCCAGTCCGCTCGGAACGGGCGCGGCCACTGCGGCCACCGCAGCAGGCAGCACGGCGGAGCCGGCCAAGCCAACGATCGTGCTGGTGCACGGTGGCTACGCCGATTCGTCCTGCTGGAACGACACCATCAAGGAGCTTCAGCACCAGGGCTACACCACGCTCGCGGGCTCGAACCCATTGCGGGGTGTTGACACGGACGCCCCCTACATTGCCAGCCTGCTGGACTCGATCAGCGGACCGGTCGTGCTGGTCGGGCATTCCATGGGGGGCACCGTCATCACCAACGCTGCGGCCGGGAAGAGCAACGTCAAGGCGTTGGTCTACATCGCGGCGTTCGTGCCCGACGTGGGTGAGTCGCAGGGCGAGCTCATCGGCAAGTTCCCCGGCAGCGAGATCCAGGCCGTCAGCGTCCCTGTGCCCTACACCAAGGCCGACGGCACCCAGGGGACCGAGCTGTACTTGAGCACCGACGGCCAAGCGGCGTTCGCCGCCGACGTCTCCGAAGCGACGTTCCGGGTCCTGCAGGCCACTCAGCGGCCCTTCGACGTGGACTCGTTCACACAGCCGACCAAGGGCGCCGCGTGGAAGACGATCCCGTCCTGGGGTCTCGTCGCCGGCAAGGACAAGACAATCCCGCCGGCGCTGGAACGCTGGATGTACAGCCGCGCGAAGGCGCGCAAGGTTGTCGAAGTACCGACCTCGTCCCACGTCGCGATGATCAGTCACCCGAGGATCGTCGCCGATCTGATCGACGACGCCGCTGAGGCGACCCACTGACTTCACCGTCAGTGCCCCGGCCCGCCACCGCGAGCCGGGGC
>JAVEDG010000203.1 GCA_030841245.1 Actinomycetota bacterium | reverse complement strand
GGCTGGTGCTGCGCTCGGACCTGATGACGGCCTGGGCGCACTGGGTCACGCCCGAGTTCGAGCCGCGACGCTACGACACCCGGTTCTTCGTCGCCGCCCTCCCCGAGGGTCAGCGCACCCGCGACGTCGGAGGGGAGGCGTCGCAGGTGTCCTGGGTGCCGGTGCGGGACGCGGTCCTCGGCTACGAGCGTGGTGACCTCGCCATGCTCCCGCCGACGGTGTCCACGCTGCGCGAGCTCAGTGGCTACGACTCGGTGGCCGCCGCTCTGTGCAGTCGCCAACAGATCACGCCGGTGATGCCGAGGCCGGTGGTCGACGACGATGGGCTGAGCCTTGTCGTCGACGGCCCGACAGGGGCGGTGCCCGCAGACGCGTACGTGCGGAGCTAGACGTGACCGGTGCCGCGGAACCCGAGGTGCGGCTCCCGGGCTGGTGCCGGCTGGTCCGGGCCGACAACCCGAGCCCGATGACGCTGGAGGGCACCAACACCTACCTGATCGAGGCCGAGGACGGGCTCGTCGTGGTCGACCCCGGTCCGCTGCACGAGACCCACCTGCAACGGGTGGCGGGCGCCGGCACCGTCGTGCTCACCCTGCTCACCCACGGCCACCCGGACCATGCCGAGGGCGCGGCCCGGTTCCACGAGATCACCGGGGCGCCCGTCGTCGCGCACGATTCGGCCCGGTGCATCGGCGGTCCCACGCTCGTCGAAGGCCCGGTGCCGGCGCGCGGGCTACGGGTCGAGACGCTCGACACCCCCGGCCACACCTCCGACTCGGTCTGCTTCGTCGTCGACGACGGGAGCGAACGGGCGGTGCTGACCGGCGACACCGTCCTCGGGCGCGGCACGACGGTGGTGGCGCACCCGGACGGAGCGCTCGCGCCGTACCTCGACTCGCTGCGGCGCATCGTCGACCTCGGGGCGGTCACGCTGCTGCCGGGGCACGGCCCGCTGCGACCCGACGCCGCGGGCCTCGCGGCGGAGTACCTCACCCATCGCCAGGAACGCCTCGACCAGGTACGCCGGGCACGCGACGCAGGCGCGACGACAGCCGCCGACGTCGTCCGGGTCGTCTACGCCGATGTCGACCCGGTCCTGTGGCCCGCTGCCGAGCTGTCGGTCCGCGCGCAGCTCGACTACCTGGACGCCTTCGCCTGACCGCGAGGCCGGTCAGCCGGCCCGGCGCGTGAGCCGTTCGACGTCGAGCAGCACCACGGCGCGCGCCTCGAGCCGCAGCCAGCCGCGCGCGGCGAAGTCGGCCAGCGCCTTGTTGACCGTCTCGCGGGAGGCCCCCACAAGCTGGGCCAGCTCCTCCTGGGTGAGGTCGTGCGTGACGTGCAGCCCGTCCTCGCCCTGCACCCCGAAGCGCGTCGCCAGGTTGAGGAGCGCCTTCGCCACGCGGCCGGGCACGTCGCTGAAGATCAGGTCGGCCATCGCCTCGTTGGTGCGGCGCAGCCGGCGGGCTAGCGCCGCGAGCAGGTGGGTGGCGACCTCGGGCCGGCCGGTCAGCCAGGGCTCCAGGTCGTCGTGCCCGAGCTCGAGCAGGGTCGCGTCGGTCACGGCGCTCGCGCCCGCCGTACGCGGTCCCGGGTCGAACAGCGAGAGCTCGCCGAACATCTCGCCGCGCCCCAGGATGGCGAGGAGGTTCTCTCGGCCGTCCGGAGCGGTGCGGCCCAGCTTGATCTTGCCGGCGGTGATGACGTAGAGCCGGTCACCGGGGTCGCCCTCGTCGAACAGCATGTCGCCGCGGGGCAGGCGCACCTCGGTCATCGACGAACGCAGTGACGCCGCGGCGGTCTCGTCGAGCGCGGCGAACAGCGGGGAAGCGCTGAGATCGTCGTCCACCAGTCCTCCTGAGCCCTCACCTGTGCCGGTTCAGTCTGCCGCACCCGGCGCGGGATGGCTCAGCGAGGCGGCCTCAGGCGGCGCCGTTGTCCGCTCGCAGCGGCAGCGCCGCGAGCGCCAGCGAGGGGTTCTCGTGGTAGCGCGCGATGAGCTCGCCGGTGGCGGCGTCCAGCCGCTCGTGCAACGAACGCCGGTACGCCGAGAGCTGGTGCTCGGCCCGGGCCAACCGCTGCAGCAGGTCTGGGTCGCCCCCGGCAGTGCCCCGCTCCCAGAGCACCGCGAGGTCCGGCAGCGGCAACGGGCCCGTGGTCGGCTCGACCAGGTGGCGGGCGAGCCGCTGGCTCGAGGCGAGGTGGTCGCAGAGCACGTCGCGCAACCGGTGCAGCGAGCGGTCGTCCTGCTCCACGACCAGGTCGAGGCGTGCCTGCACCAGGCGTCGCCAGTAGCTGATCCGGTGCTCCTCGGCGGTCAGCTCCTGGCGGTAGTCCCGCAGCTGCGCCAGGTCGAAGCGGGCGAGCTCGGGGGCGCGACGCCGGCCCCGGTCAGCGGGGCGCGTCCGGGACGCATCGGTCCTCGTCGTGGGCATCTGATCGCGCTTCCTCTGGCCGGGCAGTTTCCCGTGCTGGTCACGGACAGTGATCGTCGGAAGGGTCCGGGCGCTTGAGCGGAAGTCACCCGGACGGTGCACAGCCATTGGTGCGGCTGATGGCACGCCATCGGCCCGATGGCACGGCGCTGCGGCGTCCCTGCCCCCTGGTGGCACGGCGCTGCCCCCGTCAGTGGCGTTACGTAGGCTGACCAGGTGGCACCGAGGGCGCGCAGAGCGGCGGTGCGCGCCGACGAGTCGCCGGTCGCGCGGACCCGGCGGGCGCGCCGGATGAACCGGATCCTGGCCGACACCTACCCCGACGCCCACTGCGAGCTCGACTTCAGCACGCCGCTGGAGCTGCTGGTCGCGACCATCCTGTCGGCGCAGACCACCGACGTGCGGGTCAACATGGTCACCCCGGTCGTGTTCGCGACCTACCCGACGGCCGCCGACTACGCCGCGGCGGACCGGGAGAAGCTCGAGAAGATCATCCAGTCCACCGGGTTCTTCCGGGCCAAGACCAGCTCGCTGATCGGTCTGGGCCAGGCCCTGGTCGAGCGGTTCCACGGCGAGGTGCCGCCTCGCCTCAAGGACCTGGTGACCCTGCCCGGTGTGGGGCGTAAGACCGCCAACGTCGTGCTCGGCAACGCGTTCGGCATCCCGGGCATCACCGTCGACACACACTTCGGCCGGTTGAGCCGGCGCTTCGGCTGGACCACCGAGACCGACCCCGACAAGGTCGAGGCCGCGGTCGGGGCGATGTTCCCGCGCAAGGACTGGACGATGCTGTCCCACCGGCTGATCTGGCACGGTCGCCGCGTCTGCCACTCGCGGCGACCGGCGTGCGGGGCCTGCCCGCTGGCCGCGCTCTGCCCGGCGTACGGCGAGGGCGAGATCGACCCGGTCAAGGCGGCCAAGCTGGTCAAGACGCCCGCCGAGGTGGCGGTCTTGACGTGAGCGCGCGGCGAGGCCCGCGTCGGCTGATCGCGGCCGCGCTCGTGGTCGTGGCAACCGCCGCCGTCCCCGGCTGCGGCGCCAGGTCCACGTCCTCGTTTGCGAGCGGCGGCATGAGGCAGGCCGCCGGGACGACCGGAACCTCAGGGTCGCTCGACTCCTTGCCGCCGTGCCCGCACCTGACCCGCGCGATGTCGGTCGCCGGCGGCTTGCCCGACCTGACCCTGCCGTGTCTGGGTCGTGGACCCGAGGTGACGCTGTCCGCCCTGCGGGGACGGCCCCTGGTCGTCAACGTGTGGGCAGCCTGGTGCACCAACTGCCGCCGGGAGATGCCGCTCTACCGCGAGGCGATGCGGCGGGCGGGCGACCGGCTGAGGTTCTTCGGGGTGCACTTCAAGGCGCCGCGCGGCTTCGGCCTCCGGTCGGCTGCCGACTTCGGGGTGCCGTTCCCCTCGGTGCAGGACACCGACGGCGACCGGGTCTTCGAGAGCCTGCACGTCTACGCTCCTCCGGTGACCCTGTTCGTGGCCGCCGACGGCACCGTGCAGGGCCGCAAGGTCGGCGAGATCCGCTCCGAGGTGGAGCTGGCCGGGCTGGTCCACGAGTACCTCGGCGTCTCGTTGTGAGCAGCCGCGACGACCCGGAGCTGCCGGGGTGGTTGGTGGCGCTGCGCGACGCCGCCGCGCTGGCCCGGCCCGAGCAGCTGAGCCGGTTCGTGCCGCCCGACGAGGGCGGCCGCGAGTCGGCGGTGCTCGTGCTGTTCGCGGAGGGCGAGCCTGGCGCCGGGCCCGACGTCCTGCTGATCGAGCGGGCGCACGACATGCGCAGCCACCCCGGCCAGGTCGCCTTTCCGGGTGGTGCGGTGGATCCAGGCGACGAGGACGTCGTTGCTGCAGCGCTGCGGGAAGCGGTCGAGGAGACCGGGCTGGACCCCGCCGGCGTGGAGGTCTTCGCTGTGTTGCCGGCGCTGTTCCTGCCGCCGAGCGGTTTCGTCGTGACCCCGGTGCTGGGCTGGTGGCGTGACCCCAGCCCGATCGCGGTCGTTGACCCGCGTGAAGTCGCCTCGGTGCACCGCATCCCGGTTCGTGACCTCGTCGACCCCGCCAACCGGTTGCGCGTCACGCACCCGTCCGGTTACGTCGGTGCGGCCTTCAGGGTCGGCGGCCTGCTGGTGTGGGGGTTCACCGCCGGACTGCTCGACAGGTTCCTCCGGCTCGCCGGGTGGGAACGTCCATGGGACCTCGACCGCCTCGAGGACCTGCCCCCCGAGATCACCGCCACCGGCAGGAGGTGAGCATGAACTGGCTCGACCTGCTGCTGCTCATCTCCGCGGTCTCCTTCGCCCTGTCGGGCTACCGGCAGGGTTTCGTGGTGGGTGTGCTGGCCTTCGCCGGTTTCATCGGGGGCGGCGTCATCGGCACCGTCCTGGCACCGGCTCTGGTGCAGGGACTCAACGCCGGCCTCGGCCAGTCGCTACTCGCCATCGCCATCGTGCTGGTGGCCGCGACCACCGGACAGGTGCTGGCTGCCTGGCTCGGCGCATTGCTGCGCTCGCACCTGACCTGGGAACCGGTGCGCGTCGTCGACGCCGGGCTCGGTGCGCTGGTCAGCGTGCTGGCCATGCTGCTCGTGTCCTGGTTCCTCGCCTCTGCGCTGCGGCCGGGCCCGCTGCCCTCGCTGTCCCGCGAGATCAGTGGCTCGTCGGTCATCACCGCCGTCGACGACCTGATGCCCGACCAGGCGCGCACCATCTTCTCCTCGTTCCGCCGGGTGCTGGACGACAGTGGGCTGCCCACCGTCTTCGGCGGCATCTCGGCGGAGCAGATCCGGTCGGTCTCCCCGCCCGACCCGGCGGTCGCGCACAGCGCGGCGATCCGCAACGCCGGCCACAGCATCGTGAAGATCATCGGTACCGCGGACAGCTGCGGACGACGGCTGGAGGGGAGCGGGTTCGTCATCTCGCCCCAGCACGTCCTGACCAACGCGCATGTCGTCGCCGGGGTCCACGACCCCGACGTCCAGGTCGGCGGAGTGGGGCCGATGTTGAGCGGACACGTCGTGGGGTACGACTCGCACCGCGACCTGGCGGTCATCTACGTCCCGGCGCTGCACGCCGGCTCGCTGGTCTTCGACCGCAACGGCGCGCGTGGCGACTCCGCTGTGGTCGCCGGGTTCCCCGGCGGAGGGGACTACCAGCTGGCCGCCGCGCGGATCCGCGACGAGATCTCGGCCCGCGGGCCGGACATCTACCAGCGCGACACGGTCACCCGCGAGGTGTACTCGCTGCGCGCGGACGTCGAGCCGGGCAACTCCGGCGGACCGCTGCTGTCCGTGACCGGTCGGGTCTACGGCGTGATCTTCGCCAAGTCGCTGGACGACACGCAGACGGGCTATGCGCTCACGGCCGGCGAGGTGGCGCCGGTTGTCCAGGCGGACCGCTCGGCCACCCACGAGGTGTCGACCGGCTCCTGCGCCTGACCGGGCTCCCCTGAGTGGCGAGTTCTGGTCGGTTCCGGGCCGGCTCGGCCGGCCAGAACTCGCCAGTCGACGTGACCCTCCGGCCTGGCCGATGACCTAGCCGGCTGGGAGCTGCCGGGTCAGGGGCGGCGCGGCCATGCTGGGCGTCGACCCGGCGTCCAGCTCGTCGGCGGTCTGCCGGGCGAACGCGACGAGCGCGGCGACATCCACGTCGTACGGCGGTGAGTCGGCGTAGGGCGCGAGGTAGGCAGCCCCTCGACGAAGCAGGGTGGCCGCCCCGACCGGGTTGCCCCGTGCCAGGTGGGTCAGGCCGACCGCGAGCTGGGCCAGGCCCTGCCACATGTCGCGCTCCTCGGCCGGGGCGGCCTTCCAGGTGCCTTCGAGGACCTCGTGGGCGTGGAACGGCCGGCCGTCGTCGAGCAGCCGCTGAGCCTCGGCCAACGAGTCGAGCGGCGCAAGGACCAGGTCTTCGGGGACCCGTTCGACCCCGGCCGCCTCTCGCGGCAACGGCCGACCGAGACCGTCGCGCGGCCGGGCGTTGCGGGCCCGTCCGCTGGGGTCCCGGTCCCGGTCCCGGTCCGGGGGTCGTCCGGGGCCCGGCCCGTCGGGCGCGCTCACGCCGTACCGTGGTGCACGTCGTCCAGCCAGCCCAGCAGCTCGGGCTCGACCAGGTCGGGCTGCTCCTCGTGCGGGAAGTGGCCCGCGTCGGCTATCACGCCCCAACGGTAGGGGCCCGTGACGTGACGGGCCGACCCCTGGTTGCTGCCGAGGTCGAGGAAGCCGTCCTGCTCGCCGTGCAGGTGCAGCGCCGGCACCCGGACAGGTTCGCGCATCCCCCGCATGTACCCCAGCCCGTCCGGGCGCGGGATCGAGCGCACCGCCCACCGGTGCGACTCGAGCGAGCAGTGGGCTACGCCGGGGATCTGCATCGCCTCGCGGTAGCGACGCTCCGCATCGATGTCCGGCCATCCCCCGCCGGACCAGCGGTGCAGCAGCCGGGCGACCTCCGCGCCGTCGTCGGCGACCAGCCTGCGTTCGGGCCGGATCGGCACCTGGAAGCCCACCAGGTGGCGGCTGCGACGCAGCAACGCGGGCTCGCGCACGACGGCCGCCCGCAGGCTGCGCGGGTGCGGCATCGAGATCGCGGCCATCGCCCGCACCTGGTCGGGATGTCGGGTCGCAGCGGTCCACGCCACGAGACCGCCGAGACCGTGCCCGACCACGGTGGCCGCCGGGGCACCGAGCGAGCGGATGATGCCGACGACATCCGCGGTGAGCGTCAACGGGTCGTAGCCGCGTGGGGGCTTGTCGCTCGCGCCGAAGCCGCGCAGGTCCATCGCGACGGCACGGTAGCCCGCGTCGGCGAGCGCGGGGAGCTGCGCGCGCCAGGTCCACCAGAACTCGGGGAACCCGTGCAGCAGAAGGACGAGCGGGCCGTCGCCGAGGGTGGCGACGTGGAACCGAGCACCGTTGGCCGCGACCATCCGGTGGTCCCAGGGACCCGCGACATGGGCGACCGACGCGTCAGGTCTTGGCCGTGGGCGCATGCGGTGCGCGCGGCTTCTTCAGGAACGCCGCCGTCTCCTTGCTCGTGCGGATGGTCCGCTCCGGCGGGCCCAGCCGGGAGACCGCCTTCTTGCCCACGAGCCCGAGCAGGGCGGCCAGCACCAGCAGGGCGCCGGCCACGACGAGGAACGCCACGGCGGGACCGAGGCCGGCCGCCACCAGGCCGTACGCCGCCGAGATGAGCAGCAGGATCAGCGCCAACAGGCTCAGGAAGGCCGCGGCGCCGAACATCGCTCCCGCCTGGGCGCCGTGTTTCACGTCCATGCGGATCTCCGCCTTGGCCAGCTCGATCTCGCTGCGGACCAGGGTGGACAGGTCGCGGCTGGCGTCGGCGAGCAGGCCACCCAGCGTCTCGTCGTCGGGGCGGGGGCTCGTGCCGGTGCCGGTCATGCGCGGGACCTCCGTCGCCGTGGGGTGTCGACCAGTGTTCATGATCAGCCGTGATCGTCGCCAGTGTGCCCCTCAGCGGGCCGCTGATACACGTCCGGGACGCCGTCGTGGTCATCGTCGCGCGACTCCTCGTCGTACAGCAGCCGGTAGTGCCAGTGCCGGGAGCGCAGCAGCACTGCGCCCAGCAGCGCGGCGAGCAGCGCCGCCACCAGGATCCCGGCGGTCACCCGGTCGTCACGGGCCGAGCCCGGCCCGAAGACGACGTCGCTCACCAGCAGCGGCACCGCGAAACCGATGCCGGTCAGGACGGCCATCCCGAACACGTCCGCCCAGTCGAGGTCGGGGTTGAGTCGCGCAGCGGTCAGCCGGGCCAGCAGGTAGGTGCCGCCGAAGACTCCGATGGTCTTGCCCACGATGCGGGCGGCGACGACCCCCAACGCAGCGCGGTCGTGCAGCGCCGCCGACAGGTCGTGCGGCGACACCGCGATGCCGACGGAGAGCAGGGCGAAGACCGGCACGGCCACGCCGGCCGACAGCGGGCGCCAGACGTGCTCGAAACGCTCGACAGGGGACGGCGCCGCCTCGTCGTCGCGGCGCACCCGGGTGAGCAGCCCGACCGCGACCGCGGCAACCGTCGGGTGCACGCCGGCCGCGTGGGTGAGGCACCAGGCGAGGACAGCGAGCGGCAGCAGCAGCGCCCAGTGGTCGACACGCCGACGTTGCAGCACGGCGTACGCCGCCAGCGGCAGCACGGCAGCGACGAGCAGACCGATGTGGACGGACTCGGAGTAGAAGACGCCGATGATGACGATCGCCACCAGGTCGTCGACCACGGCCAGCGTCAGCAGGAAGGCGCGCAGGGCGGCCGGTAGTGCCGGTCCGGTGACCGCGAGCACCGCGAGGCAGAACGCGATGTCCGTTGCTGTCGGGACCGCCCAGCCGCGAGCCGCGCCGGGGTCGCCCGCGGTGACCGCGAGGTAGATCAGCGCCGGCACCGCCATGCCGCACAGCGCGGCACCGACCGGCAGCAGCGCCTCGGCGGGTCGGCGCAGCGAGCCGACCACGAGCTCCCGCTTGAGCTCGAGGCCCGCGACGAAGAAGAAGACTGCGAGCAGACCATCCCCGGCCCAGGCCGCGGCGCTCAGGTGCAGGTGCAGCGCGGCCGGGCCGAACGTGAAGGTCTGCAGGTCGGCGTACGCGTTGCGCAGCGGCGAGTTTGCCCACACCAGCGCGACGACGGTCGCGACCAGCAGCAGCGCGCCACCGACCGTCTCCTGGCGGAGTGCGGCGGTGACGTAGGAGTACTCGGTCAGGGACAGTCGCCGCAGGAACTCACGCGCGCGGGGCTGCGGAGCAGTCACGGCGGTCTCCCGGGGTCGGCGACACGGTGCCGACCAGACTTCCCGGCGCTCCGCGAGTGAGTCTACCGACGGCCGCCCAGTACGCCCAGTGGCGGGTTATGGGCGGACCAC
>JAVEDG010000189.1 GCA_030841245.1 Actinomycetota bacterium | reverse complement strand
CACCGCGCGCGCCGACCGCGACTTCGGCGAGGCCGACCGGCTGCGCGACGAGCTCGACGTCGCCGGCTGGCAGGTCCTCGACACGGCGGCCGGCTACGAGCTGCGAGCTCGCCCCGCGTACGACGTGCTCGGCGACGTGTCGGCGCTGCCCGACCGCGCCGGCACGCCCCCGACCAGGCGAGCCTCCGTCGCTCTGCTCGTCGAGGGCTGGCCGGACGACCTCCGGCGCGCCGTCGACGCGCTCGTGGAGCATGCGCCCGGTGACGTCACCGTCGTCGGCCTCGACGTCGGCAACGTCGACGGCGCCGGGGACGCCATGCACCAGCTCGCGATCGCGCACCCGGGCCGGGTCGAGGAGTGGCACGTCGCGGCCCACCCGGGCTGGGGCGCGGCCCGGCGGGCGCTGCTGCGCGCCGAACCGGCCGAGGTGCACGTGCTGATGGAGACGTCGACCGTGCTCGACGGTGACGCGCTGTCCCCGCTGCTGGCCGCGGTCGGCGAGCCGGGGGTCGTCGGCGCGGGCTGGAAGGGCGCCGACGTCGACCGCGACTCCGGCTGGCGCGAGTTCCGCGACGCAGGCCCCGGGGACGTCGACGCGCTGCTCGGTTACCTCCTCGCCGTGCGCCGTGACGCCGCCCTCGCCGCGGACGTGCCGGATTTGCGCGCCCGGTTCTACCGCAACGCCGACCTCGAGATGTCCCTCGCGCTGCGCGAGTGCGGCGGCCGTCTGGTGGTCCCCGCGGCCGACCTCCCGGTGCACCAGGAACGCCACCGCGGCTATCACGACACCGACCCGGCCGCGCGCGACCGGGAGTCGAGGCGTACCTATGACCGGCTGCTGGCCCGGTTCCGGGGGCGCGACGACATCCTGGCGCCGAGAGCATGACGGCGTCCCGCGCGCGGCTGCATAGGCTGGCCGACCGTGCGTGAGGAACCGGGTGTCCTGCTCTCGGAGCTGACCACCCTGCGCCTCGGTGGTCCGGCTCGCCGGATCGTGGTGACCGAGTCGGAGCGCGAGACGGTCGAGCTGGTCCGCGACCTCGACGCGAGGGGCGAGCCGGTGCTGGTCCTCGGTGACGGCAGCAACCTCGTCATATCCGACGACGGTTTCGACGGGACCGCGGTCCAGCTCGAGATCTGCGGTCTCGAGCGCTCGCGGACCAGGGTCCCGACGCTCGAGGTCGACGCGGGCGCCACGTGGGACGACGTCGTCGCGCTCACCGTGCGCGAGGGCTACGCCGGGCTCGAGGCACTGTCCGGCATCCCGGGACGCGTCGGCGCGGCCCCGATCCAGAACGTCGGCGCCTACGGGCAGGAGGTCGCCCAGACCCTGGCCTGGGTCCGTGCGATGGACCGCACGACCGGCGAGGTGGTCAGGATGAGCCGCTCCGACTGCGGCTTCGCCTACCGGGACAGCCGCTTCAAGCGCTCAAGCCGCTACGTCGTGCTGCGGGTGGCCTTCGACCTGGAGGACTCCCGTCTCGGCGCACCGGTGCAGCACGCCGAGCTCGCGCGTCGGCTCGCCGTGAATGTGGGCACGAGGGTCCCGGCGACGGAAACGCGGGAGGCCGTGCTGGACCTGCGCCGCGCCAAGGGCATGGTCCTCGACCCGATCGACCACGACACCTGGAGTGCCGGGTCGTTCTTCACCAACCCGGTCCTCGAGCCGGACCAGGTGCCCGACGGCGCGCCGCAGTGGCCCGCCTCCGACGGGCGCGTCAAGACGTCGGCAGCCTGGCTGATCGAGCAGGCCGGGTTCGGCAAGGGGTACGGCGACGGCCCCGCCCGGGTATCGGGAAAGCACACTCTCGCGCTCACCAACCGGGGCACCGCCAGCACGACCGACCTGCTACGCCTCGCCCGCGAGATCCGCGACGGCGTGCACAAGCGTTTCGGCGTCGAGCTGGTCAACGAGCCGGTGCTGGTCGGCGTGTCCCTCTAGCCTCCCTCGGCGAGCCGCGGTCCGCTCTTGCGTCCGTCGGCCGGAGGTGGCGGCTCGGCCAGCCAGGCGCCGATCCCGGCCAGCAGCCGGGTCCGCACCCCGGCCGGCGCGGCCGACCCCCGCACCGAGGCGCGGGCCAGCTCGGCGAGCTCCTCGTCGGACATGCCGTGCGCCCGCCGGGCCACCTCGTACTGGTCGAGCAGCCGGGAGCCGAACAGCAACGGGTCGTCGGCTCCGAGCGCCACCGGGACGCCGGCCGCCCGCAGCTCGAGCAGCGGCACCTGCTCGGCACGGTCCACCACCCCCAGTGCCACGTTCGACATCGGGCAGACCTCCAGCGTGGTGCCCGCCGCCGCCAGCCGCTCGACCAGGGTCGGGTCCTCCACCGCACGGACGCCGTGCCCGATCCGGTCGGCGTGCAGGGCGTCCAGGCAGGTCGCCACGCTGGCCGACCCACTGAGCTCGCCACCGTGCGGCACCGAGAGCAGCCCGGCCGCGGCGGCGATCCTGAAGGCCGGCGCGAAGTCCTCGCCGCGACCGCGGCGCTCGTCGTTGGACAGCCCGAATCCCACGACCCCCTGCCCGGCGTGCCTCGCCGCCAGCCGGGCCAGGGTCCGGGCGTCGAGCGGGTGCTTGGTGCGGTTGGCCGCGATCACCACCCCGACTCCGACTCCGGTCGCCTCCGCGGCGCGGCGGGCGGCGTCGAGCACGACCTCGACCGCTGGGGTCAGCCCACCCAGGTGCGGCGCGTACGACGTGGGGTCGACCTGGATCTCCAGCCAGCCCGAGCCCTCGGCGCGGTCGTCCTCGGCAGCCTCGTGGACCAGCCGGCGTACGTCCGACTCGGTGCGCACCACCGACCGTGCGGTGTCGTAGAGCCGCTGGAACCGGAACCAGCCGCGATCGTCGGTCGCGCGCAGCTCGGGCGGCGGCCCGGCGCGGAGCACGTCGGGCAGCCGGACTCGATGGGTCGACGCGAGGTCCAGCAGCGTGGCCGAGCGCAGCGACCCGGTGAAGTGCAGGTGCAGGTGCGCCTTCGGCAGCAGCCGCAGGTCCCGCCCGCCGCCGGCCAAGGCGGTCAGTGGGCCTCGGCGAGCAGCTTGTGCACCCGGGAGACGCCCTCGACCAGGTCGTCGTCGCCGAGGGCGTACGACATCCGCACGTAGCCGGGCGTGCCGAACGCCTCGCCCGGCACGATGGCGACCTCGGCCTCCTCGAGCACCAGCTCGCACAGCTCGGCGCTGGACTGCGGCCGCCGGCCGCGGATCTCCAGTCCGAGCGCGCCGGCCACCGAGGGATAGGCGTAGAACGCGCCCATCGGCTCGGGGCAGGTCACACCGGGGATCTCGCGCAGCATCCGCACGATGATCTGGCGGCGGCGGTCGAACGCGTCGCGCATCATCGCGACCGCCGACAGGTCGCCCCGCAGCGCGGCGAGGGCCGCCACCTGACTGACGTTCGCGACGTTGGAGGTCGCGTGCGACTGCAGGTTGGCCGCGGCCTTGACGACGTCGACGGGGGCGATCATCCAGCCGACCCGCCAGCCGGTCATCGCGTACGTCTTGGCCACGCCGTTGACGACCACGCAGCGGTCGGCCAGCTCGGGGACCTCGACCGGCATGGAGGAGAACCTGGCGGCGCCGTAGACCAGGTGCTCGTAGATCTCGTCGGTGACCACCCAGAGCCCGTGCTCGACCGCCCAGCGACCGATGGCCGCGACCAGCTCGGGCGGGTACACCGCCCCGGTCGGGTTGGACGGCGAGACGAAGACCAACAGCTTGGTGCGCGGCGTACGGGCCGCCTCGAGCGCCTCGACCGAGGCGAGGTAGCCGGTGTCCTCGGTGGTGCGCACCGGCACCGGCACGCCGCCGGCCAGCCGGATCGACTCCGGGTAGGTCGTCCAGTACGGCGCGGGCAGCAGCACCTCGTCGCCCGGGTCGAGCAGGGTGGCGAAGGTCTCGTAGAGGGCCTGCTTGCCGCCGTTGGTCACCAGCACCTGGCCCGGCTCCACCTGGTAGCCCGAGTCGCGGGCGGTCTTGGCGGCGACGGCCTCGCGCAGTGCCGGGAGGCCGGGCGTCGGGCTGTAGCGGTGGTAGCGGGGGTCGCGGCAGGCGGCCGCGGCCGCCTCGACGATGTAGTCGGGGGTCGGGAAGTCGGGCTCACCGGCCCCGAAGCCGATGACCGGACGGCCGGCTGCTTGCAGCGCCTTGGCCCTGGCGTCGACCGCGAGGGTGGCCGACTCGGTGATCGCGGCGATCCGGCGGGAGACCCGTTGCGTCATGCCCCCATGTTCCCAGAACCGGTCCGCCTCCGGCTGCGCGGTTCGACCCTGGCGGGCGCTCTCGCGTAGACTTCCGATCCTGGTGGCTGCTCGCCGCTGCGCCAGCGCGCCCGGAATCACGTGCTCGGGTGGGCTGGTGGCGACCCGGAGGGCCAGCCGCCGTGCAGCACGAAGGGTCGTAGCTCAATTGGTAGAGTCCCGGTCTCCAAAACCGGTGGTTGGGGGTTCGAGTCCCTCCGGCCCTGCAGACGCGCATCCCGGCCGGGATGTGTGGCGTGACCCCGTTCGCGGGGCCGACCGACCGGATCAGGTGAGGACGAGTTGACGGAGACGAGGGCCACCCCGACCCCCGCGCGGGGACGCGAGGCCAAGAAGCCGTTGCCCGCACGCATCTCGCTCTTCTACCGGCAGGTGATCGCCGAGCTGCGCAAGGTCATCCGGCCCACGCGCAAGGAGCTCGTCACCTACACCACAGTGGTGATCGTGTTCGTCTGCGTGATCATCGCCTACGTGACCGGCCTGGACTACATCTTCAGCAAGGTCATCCTGGCGATCTTCGGTTGATCCGGCCGAACCGCCATCCCGTTACGTCGACATCGAGGAAGTAGCCGTCACCGTGTCCGAGACTCCCCACACCGTGGACGAGAGCACCCCCGAGGTGCTCGGTTCGACGGAGCCTGCCGCCGATGCGGCGCAGGACCAGGCGAGCGCCGAGGCGGTTGCCGAAGCCGGGGCCTCTGAGCCGGGTGCGGCCGAGGCACCCGATGCTCCGAGTGCGGACGAGCCGGTTGCCACCGACGAGCCGGTTGCCACCGACGAGCCGGTTGCCGCCGAGGAGCCAGTGGTTGCCGAGGCCGCCACCGACCAGCCGGTTGCCGAGGTCGAGTTCGTTGCCGACGAAGCAGACAGCGAGGAGGTCGACCCGGTCGAGGAGATGCGCGCTGCGCTGCGCCGAGCACCCGGCGACTGGTACGTCGTGCACTCCTACGCCGGCTACGAGAACCGGGTGAAGTCCAACCTGGAGACCCGCACCGGGTCGCTGAACATGGAGGACTTCATCTACCAGGTGGAGGTCCCGCAGCGCGAGGAGAGCGTGGTCAAGAACGGCCAGCGCAAGATGGTCAAGCAGAACCTGCTCCCGGGCTACGTGCTCGTGCGCATGGAGCTCACCGACGAGTCCTGGGGAGCTGTCCGCAACACCCCAGGTGTGACCGGCTTCGTCGGCCACACCCACCGGCCCTCCCCGCTGACGCTGGACGAAGTCCTGCAGTTCCTCGCGCCGGAGCAGGAGAAGAAGGAGAAGGTCGTCGAGACCAAGGCCGCCGACTTCGAGGTGGGCGAGTCCGTGACCGTGATGGATGGCCCGTTCGCGACGCTGCCCGCCTCGATCAGCGAGATCCACGCCGACTCGCAGAAGCTCAAGGTGCTGGTGTCGATCTTCGGCCGTGAGACACCGGTCGAGCTGTCCTTCAACCAGGTGCAGAAGATCTGAGCAACCGACGCCCGGCGTACCCCACCCAGCGGTAACAGACAAGGAAGCCCCACGAGATGCCCGCCAAGAAGAAGCTCGCAGGCGTCATCAAGCTGCAGATCCAGGCCGGTGCCGCGACACCGGCCCCGCCGGTCGGCCCCGCCTTGGGCCAGCACGGCGTGAACATCATGGAGTTCTGCAAGGCCTACAACGCCCAGACCGAGTCGCAGCGCGGTCAGGTGGTCCCGGTCGAGATCTCGGTCTACGAGGACCGGTCCTTCACCTTCATCACCAAGACGCCGCCGGCTGCCCGGCTGATCCTGGCCGCGGCCGGGCTCGAGAAGGGCTCGGGCGAGCCGCACAAGACCAAGGTCGGCCGGCTCAGCAAGAACCAGGTCCGCGCGATCGCCGAGACCAAGATGCCCGACCTCAACGCCAACGACCTCGACGCGGCCGAGAAGATCATCGCCGGGACCGCCCGCCAGATGGGCATCACCGTCGAGGGACACGGCTGAGCCGACGACGTCGCCCGCCGTCCGGTGGGCGTCCGTGGGAGGGCCACGCGCTGGCCCGTCGTACCACGACTCCGCAAGAGAACGAGAGATGGAGCAGCAGATGAAGCGCAGCAAGGCCTACCGCGCCGCCGCCGAGAAGATCGACGCCGACGCGCTCTACGCCCCCGCCCAGGCGGTGCGCCTGGCCAAGGAGACGTCCACCACCAAGTACGACCCCACCGTCGAGGTGGCGATGCGGCTCGGCGTCGACCCGCGCAAGGCCGACCAGATGATCCGCGGCACCGTCAACCTGCCGCACGGCACGGGCAAGACCGCCCGCGTCCTCGTGTTCGCGACGGGCGACCGGGCCGAGCAGGCCAAGGCCGCGGGTGCGGACATCGTCGGTGACGACGCGCTGATCGAAGAGGTCACCAAGGGCCGCCTCGACTTCGACGCGGTGGTGGCGACCCCCGACCTGATGGGCAAGGTCGGTCGGCTGGGCCGGGTGCTCGGCCCTCGCGGGCTGATGCCGAACCCCAAGACGGGCACCGTCACGGCCGATGTCGCCAAGGCGGTCTCCGAGATCAAGGGCGGCAAGATCGAGTTCCGGGTCGACCGCAACGCGAACCTGCACTTCATCATCGGCAAGGCGTCGTTCACGGAGTCCCAGCTGGTGGAGAACTACGCCGCGGCCCTGGACGAGATCCTGCGGCTCAAGCCGTCGGCCGCCAAGGGCCGCTACATCCGCAAGGCGACGATGGCGACGACCATGGGTCCCGGAATCCCGCTCGACCCCAACAAGACCCGCGGCCTCACCGAGGAGTCCGTCGAGGCCTGACCTCGAGCACCTGGCACCGGCTGACGGCGGTCGCCGGGACGACAGCGATTTGCCGGTCCCCGGCTCGGCGCCGTACCCTGAGCGCAGCCACAGACCGCCGGTCGTCGCCCCATCCGGGGTGATCGAAGGTCCCGCGTCAGCGGGCGGCCCGCGCAGGCGAGCGGAGTACGACGGGTGCCGATGGCGCCGTCCACGCCCCGAGCGCGCTGCGCCGGGGCGTTCGTCTTGTCCGGGCCCTTCCCCGGCGCAGCACCGGAAGGAGGCCCATGGCGAGGCCTGACAAGGCGGCCGCCGTCGCCGAGCTGACGCAGGAGTTCCGCAGCTCGAACGCCGCCGTGCTCACCGAGTACCGCGGGCTCAGCGTGGCTCAGCTCAAGGAGCTGCGCCGCTCGCTCGGCGCCGACGTGTCCTACGCCGTGGTCAAGAACACCCTGACGCAGATCGCCGCCAAGGAGGCGGGGGTCGCGGCCTTCGACGGGATGCTGCAAGGCCCGTCGGCCATCGCGTTCGTCAAGGGCGACCCGGTGGAGGCGGCCAAGGGGCTGCGCGACTTCGCCAAGGTGCACCCGCTGCTCGTGATCAAGGGCGGCGTGCTCGACGGCAAGTCTCTCTCACCCGACGAGATCCGCACGCTCGCCGACCTCGAGTCGCGCGAGGTGCTTCTCTCCAAGCTGGCCGGTGCCCTGCAGGCCTCCCTGCAGAACGCCGTGTCCCTGTTCGCTGCGCCCTTGGCGCAGACCGCACGCGTCATCGAGGCGCTGCGGCAGAAGGCCGAGCAGGACCCCAGCGTCCTGCGGGGCGGAGCCGGAGCCGACCAGACGGCACCGTCCGCCGCCCAGCCCGAGGAGGTGGCAGCCGAGGCGTCAGCAGACGAGACGGCCGAGCCGCCTGCCGAGGAGGCCACCCCCGAGGCTCCTGCCGAGGCCGCACCCGAGGGCGCCAGCGCCCCCGACGCGACCGAGGCCGCCGCCGAGGAGACCACCGAGGGCTGATCGGCCCGCCCGCCACCCAGCGCCTGGCATCCGTCACGGCCTGACCAGCACAAGGAAGGACCGCCACCATGGCGAAGCTCAGCACCGACGAGCTCCTCGACTCGTTCAAGGAGATGACGCTGATCGAGCTCTCGGAGTTCGTGAAGCAGTTCGAGGACACGTTCGGCGTCACCGCGGCCGCTCCGGTCGCCGTCGCCGCGGCGGGCGCGCCCGCAGGCGGCGGTGCTGCCGCCGAGGCCGAGGCCGAGCAGGACGAGTTCGACGTGATCCTCGAGGGCGCCGGCGAGAAGAAGATCCAGGTCATCAAGGAGGTGCGCTCGCTCACCAGCCTGGGCCTCAAGGAGGCCAAGGACCTGGTCGACGGCACCCCCAAGCCGGTCCTGGAGAAGGTCAACAAGGAGGCCGCGGACAAGGCCAAGGCTGCCCTCGAGGGCGCCGGCGCCACGGTCACCGTCAAGTAGCAGGCGCCACGCAGGCAGTTCCCAGCCTGTCCCGAGGGGCGGCTCCGGTCTTCGGCCGGGCCGCCCCTCGTTGCATGCCCGGACGGGAGCGCGGCAGGTCCCAGCTGCCCCGGGCCTTGCCGTCGCAGGTTTCGCCAGGCTCACACAGGCGCACAATCCCCGTGCCGCGCCGGTCCCGCAGAGGCCCATCCAGACGTGCTCCACCTGCCGGCCGCTGGCAACGGACGCGTAACCCGGCAGACGCGCGCTCGTTACCACGGAGTACGGGTGTTCTGCCGTGGGTGAGGTGTGTCCGCAGTGGGCGTGGAGATCCAGGTCGAGGGCCTCACCAAGTCCTTCGGCCGCCAGGTGATCTGGCAGGACGTCTCGTTGACGCTGCCTGCAGGCGAGATCTCGGTCATGCTCGGCCCCTCCGGAACCGGCAAGTCCGTCTTCCTCAAGACCCTCGTGGGGCTGCTCAAGCCGGACAGCGGGTCGATCACGATCCAGGGCAAGGACCTGACCAGGCTGCGGGAGTCGGACCTCTACGCGGTGCGCAAGCTGTTCGGCGTGCTTTTCCAGGACGGCGCGCTGTTCGGCTCGATGAGCCTGTACGACAACATCGCGTTCCCGCTGCGGGAGCACACCAAGAAGAGCGAGAAAGAGGTCCGGGACATCGTCCTCGCCAAGATGGACATGGTCGGGCTGCTCGGCAACGAGAAGAAGCTGCCCGGCGAGATCTCAGGCGGCATGCGCAAACGGGCCGGCCTCGCCCGCGCCCTCGTCCTCGACCCGGAGATCATCCTGTTCGACGAGCCCGACTCCGGTCTGGACCCGGTCCGAACGGCGTACCTCAACCAGCTCATCGTCGACCTGAACGCCGCGATCGAGGCGACCTTCCTGATCGTCACCCACGACGTCAACACGGCGCGCACGGTGCCCGACAACATCGGCCTGCTCTACCACCGGCACCTGGCCATGTTCGGACCGCGCGAGATGCTGCTCTCCAGCGAGGAGCCCGTGGTCCGGCAGTTCCTCAACGCCCAGCGGCAGGGCCCGATCGGCATGGCCGAGGAGAAGGACGCCGACGAGCTGGCCCAGGAAGAGGCGGAGGGCCACGAACTGCCACCGCTCCCGCCGATCCCGCTGCAGCTGTCCACGAGCGACGGCGGTAGCCGCGCCACCCAGCGCGAGGCGGGAGCCTGGTGCCGGGACAACAACGTGACCCCGCCGCCCGGGTCCTTCGAGGGCGAGAACGCCGCAGCCAGCCCTCGCCAGGCCCGGGCAAGGGCGGAGCAGCGACCGCCGGGGGCGGAGCGTCCGCCCGCTTCGGCGGTGCATCCCTCCGCTGCAGCGGAGCAGCCCGTGGCGGCGGAAGAACCCCAGGCGCCGGGCAGCCACCCGCCGGCGACGGACGGGACGGCGCTGGGCGCCAACGGCCACAGCGCCGCCATCACGACGCCGATCGAGAGCCTGCAGCCGGCCAACCGCTGGCGCTCGCAAGCCCGCGGGGGCCCCCGATGAGTAATCCGGCGGTCGGCGCGCTGCGCCAGAGCGGGAATCTCTTCGCGATGGGTCTGGACGTCCTGCGCGCCCTGCCGAAGCGTCCGTTCCAGGGCAAGGAGTTCATCCAGCAGTCCTGGTTCATCGCCAGCGTCACCATCCTGCCGACGGCACTGGTGAGCATCCCCTTCGGTGCCGTCATCGCCCTGCAGCTCGGCAACCTCACGCGCCAGCTCGGCGCGCAGTCGTTCACGGGCTCGGCCAGCGTGCTCGCGGTGATCCGGGAGGCCAGCCCGATCGTCACCGCCCTGCTCATCGCCGGCGCCGGTGGCTCCGCCATCTGTGCCGACCTCGGTGCTCGCAAGATCCGCGAGGAGATCGACGCGATGCAGGTGCTGGGGATCGACCCGCTGCAGCGACTGGTGGTGCCCCGCGTGCTCGCCTCGATGCTGGTGGCCGTCTGCCTCAACGGCCTGGTCTCGGTCGTCGGCGTGTGCGGAGGCTACTTCTTCAACGTCGTCCTGCAGGGAGGTACGCCGGGCGCCTACCTTGCCTCGTTCACCGCCCTCGCCCAGCTCTCCGACCTCTGGGTCGGCGAGCTCAAGGCGGTGATCTTCGGTGCGCTGGCCGCGATCGTCGCCTCGTACAAGGGCCTCACCGCCGGCGGCGGACCCAAAGGTGTCGGGGACGCCGTCAACCAGTCCGTGGTCATCACGTTCATGCTGCTGTTCGTCGTGAACTTCGTGATCACTGCGGTCTACTTCCAGGTCGTCCCACAGAAGCTCGGTTGATGTTGTTCCCCACGAGATCACTCGCTGCGCTCCCGATCCCGCGGGCGCCCCGAAAGAGGCTGCGATGAGCATCCAGAGCACCTTGCGCAAGCCGCTCACCGCCCTCGACGACCTGGGCGGCCAGCTGCGGTTCTACGGCCGCAGCCTCGGCTGGAGCCCCCGGACGGTCCGGCGCTACAAGAAGGAGGTGCTCCGGCTGCTCGCCGAGGTGAGCCTGGGCACCGGGGCCCTCGCGGTCATCGGCGGGACCGTCGGAGTGATCGCGTTCCTGGCGTTCTTCACGGGAACCGAGGTCGGCCTACAGGGCTACTCCGCGCTCAACCAGCTCGGTTCCTCGGCGTTCACCGGCTTCATCTCGGCCTACTTCAACACGCGTGAGATCGCGCCGCTCGTCGCGGGTCTCGCGTTGGCCGCCACCGTCGGCTGCGGCTTCACCGCTCAGCTCGGCGCAATGCGGATCAGCGAGGAGGTCGACGCGCTCGAGGTGATGGGGGTGCCGAGCCTGCCGTTCCTCGTCACGACCCGGATGATCGCGGGGTTCGTCGCCGTGATCCCGCTGTACGTGCTCGGGCTGCTGTCGAGCTACCTCGCGACGAGGTTGATCGCCACGGGCTACTACGGGCAGTCCAAAGGCACCTACGACCACTACTTCCACCTGTTCCTGCCGCCGGGCGACGTGCTGTGGTCGTTCGGCAAGGTGCTCATCTTCGCGGTCGTGATCATCCTGATCCACTGTTACTACGGCTACACCGCGAGCGGCGGCCCCGCCGGGGTCGGCATCGCGGTCGGCAAGGCCGTACGCACGTCGATCGTGGCGATCAATCTGGTCGACTTCTTCCTCAGCCTGGCCATCTGGGGCGCGACCACGACGGTGCGGATCGCGGGGTAGCCCACCGATGCTGATGAAGGCGGGCAAGCGCAGCGGCCTGGGCCAGGCCGTGCTGCTGCGTGTCTACGGCGTGGTGTTCCTCGTCGTCCTCGCCCTGCTCGTCGGGCTGACCGTCGCCATCTACAACCAGACGTTCGTGCCCGTGGTGCACGTGACCCTCCAGACCGACCGGGTCGGCAACCAGCTCGCCCCGCCGGCCGACGTCAAGCTGCGCGGCATGATCGTCGGCGAGGTCCGGTCGGTGTCGTCCAACGGCAGGTTCGCCAGCGTCGACCTGGCGCTCAAGCCGGGCAGCGTCGACCTCATCCCGAGCAACGTCCGTGCGCGGCTGCTGCCCAAGACCCTGTTCGGCGAGAAGTTCGTCGACCTCGTCATCCCGCCCGACCCCGCCCCGCAGCCACTGTCGGCCGGCGACGTGATCCCCCAGGACCACTCCCAGACAGCCATCGAGCTCGAGCGCGTGCTGGACAACATCATGCCGCTGCTGCGCGCGGTGAAGCCGGCCCAGCTCAACGAGACCCTGGACGCCTTCGCGACCGCGTTGGAGGGCAGGGGCAACCAGATCGGCCAGAACCTCGAGCTGGTCAACCAGTACTTCGGCCGGCTGAACCCCCACCTGCCCGCGATCGAGACCGACATCCGGCGGCTGGCCCGGGTCAGCCAGATCTACGGCGACGCCGCGCCTGACCTCGTGAGCATGCTGCGCAACTTCTCCGTCAACACCCGGACCATCGCCGAGAAGTCACGCGTGTACGCCGGTTTCCTCGCCGGGACGGCGGGGTTCGCCAATACCACGCGCTCACTGCTGCAGGAGGACGGAGACCGGATCATCCGGCTCAACGCCGTGAGCAGGCCGATCCTCGCCGTGCTGGCGCGGTACTCCCCGGAGTACCCCTGCGTGCTCAAGAGCCTGACGCAGTCCAACAAGTTCATCGGCGACGCGTTCGCCGGGGGAGCGCTGCACATCACCCTCGAGGTGGTCCGCTCCCAGCAGCCCTACCACCCCGGCGACGAGCCGGCCTGGGGCGACAACACCGGCCCGACCTGCCGGGGCATCCCCAATCCTCCCGTCCCGGCCCCGAAGGCTCGGCTGCAGGACGGGACGCAGGGCGGCCCCAGCGGCAGCGCGGTCCCGGACTTCCTGCTCGACCCCGACAGCGGGCTCGCGGGGACCGCGCAGGAACGCAGCATGGTCAACCCACTGGCCGCCCCGGTCATGGGCCGGCCCGTGTCTCGGGTTCCCGACCTGGCCGCGCTGCTGTTCGGCCCGATCGCGCGAGGGACCGAGGTGGGGCTGTCGTGAAGACCTGGCCGTCCCTCGTCAAGCTGATCGTGTTCATCGCGGTCACGGCGCTCGCCACCGGGCTGCTTGCCACCACGATCGGGAACTTCCGCTTCGGCGGCACCACGACGTACAACGCGCTGTTCACCGACGTCACCGGGCTGCAGAAGGGCGACGACGTCCGGGTCGCGGGCGTGCAGGTGGGCAGCATCAAGTCGATCCGGGTCAAGGACGGTCACCTCGCCGAGGTGGCCTTCTCGGTGGACGACAGCCGTCCGCTCGCGGTCAGCACGCAGGCCCAGATCCGCTACCGGAACCTCGTCGGCCAACGCTACCTGGAGCTCAGCGAGGGAGCAGGGTCCAGTGCGCCGCTGCCGGCCGGCGGTGTGCTCCCGTTGCGCCAGACGCAGGAGGCATTGGACCTCACGGTGCTCTTCAACGGCTTCAAGCCCCTGTTCGCGGCGCTCAACCCGCACGACGTCAACGCGTTCGCGTTCGAGATCGTCAAGACCCTGCAGGGCGAGGGCGGTGACGTCAACTCGCTGCTCGCGCACACGGCGTCGCTCACCTCGACCATCGCAGACCGCGACATGGTCGTCGGCCGGACCATCAGCAACCTGAACACCGTGCTCGCCACCGTCGACCGGCGGGATGCTGCGCTCTCCGATTTGATCGTGCAGCTGCAGCGGTTCGTCAGCGGCCTGGCAGCCGATCGCAATGCGATCGGTGCCTCGCTGACGAACATCTCCGGGCTGGCCCAGTCGACCGCCGGGCTCCTGCGGGAGGCCAGACCGTCGATCAAGACCGACATCAGCGCGCTCGGGCGGGTCACCGGCACGCTCGCCGACCACCGCAAGGTCGTCTCGGCC
>JAVEDG010000162.1 GCA_030841245.1 Actinomycetota bacterium | reverse complement strand
GACCGCGGTCTTCGGTGGCCTCACCCTCGCGGCGCTCGCGGTTGTCGGCACCGTCGTCGCGCTCGCCGTGCCGGGCAACCGGGTCGGGTGGCTCATCCTTGCCGCCGCGACGACGATGTCGGTCGGTGCCGCGATGACCGAGGCGGGCGTGCAGGGGGTCACCGGCCCGGACGCGGTCCCGGCGGCGGCCTCGTTCGCCAGCATCGGCACCACGCTGCGCGGGATCGGCTGGCTGCTCGCCGTCGTCGCCGTCCCGGCGTACTTCCCCGACGGCCGGCTGCCCGGTCCCCGGTGGCGGTGGGTGCCGACCTGCCTCGGCGTCGGGCTGGCCGCCTTCGGCGTGGGCGAGCTCACCGGCCGGTACGTCGAGGAGAACAGGCTGGACCATGTCCCCAACCCGTTCGCGGCGCCCGGGGCGGCGGCCGACGTCGCCACCGGCGTTTCCTTCCTCGGCGTCGTCGCCGTCGCCGTCGCCGCCTGTGCGACGGTGGTGGGTCTTGTCGCGCGATGGAGGGCCGGCGGGGCGCGGGTGCGCCAGCAGGTGCTGCTCCTGTCCGTCGCCGCCGTCTCGCCGGTCGTGGTGGCAGTGGCGGCCTTCGCTGCCGACGGTGCGACGAGCTGGCTGTTCGACCTCGTGACGTTGACGCTGGCGGTCGCCGTCGCGACGGCTGTCCTCCACGACGGGGTCTACGACGTCCGCCGGGCCACCAACCGCACCCTGGTGTGGGTGACGCTGTCGGGCGGCGTCGCGGCTATCTACGGCGCTGTCGTGGGTCTCGGCGCGGTGGTCGCCCCGGACCACGCGTCCGTCGGGCCAGCAGCCGTCGCCGTCGCCGCCACCGCCCTGGCCCTGCTCCCCTTGCGCGGCGCGGTGCAGCGCGGTGTCAACCGGCTGGTGTACGGCCGCTGGCGGGAGCCCTACGAGGTGCTCTCCGAGCTGGGGTCCCGGCTCGAGGCAGCCGGCGACGTCGAGGCCTTGCTGGGGGGCACGGCCGCCCAGCTGGCCGACCTCGGGCTCGGCCGCGTGGCGATCAGGTCCGACGACGGTCGGCTGCTCGTCGGCAGCATGCCCGGCGGCGCGGTCACCGTGCCGCTGCACGCCTACGGGTCTCGGGTCGGCGAGTTGCGGTACGACCCGCCCGGGCACTCGATGGCCGAGGGGGAGCAGCGCCTGCTGACGGACCTCGCGCGCCAGCTCGGTGCCGTGCTCCACGCCCGTGGCCTGACCGACGCCCTGCAGAGCGCGCGGGAGCGGCTGGTCACCGGACGCGAGGAGGAGCGGCGACGACTCCGGCGGGACCTGCACGACGGGATCGGGCCGGCCCTGGCCGGTCTCACCTTCAAGGCGGAGACGGCGCGGGCCCTGCTGCCGGAGGGATCGCCCGACCTCGCGACCCGGCTCGAGGTGTTGACCGAGGAGATCAGGGCGATCGTGCTCGACGTACGCCGGGTGGTCGAGGGGCTGCGGCCGCCGGCCCTCGACGAGCTCGGCCTGGTCGCGGCCGTCCGGCAGGCGGTCGAGCGGGTGGCCGGCTCGTCGGGAGTGCAGGTCGCCGTGTCGGCCGGGCCGCTGACCGAGCTGTCCGCCGCCGTCGACCTGGCGGCGTACCACATCGCGCTCGAGGCGGTGAGCAACGCGGTGCGCCACTCCTGCGGCTCACGGGCGCTGGTCCGGTTCGAGCAGCGGGAGAGCTCGCTGGTCGTGACGGTGACCGACGACGGCGTCGGGCTCCGGCCCGGCGGACCCACCGGGAACGGGCTGGCGACAATGCGCGAGCGGGCCGCCGAGCTCGGTGGACGCGTCGAGCTGGTGCCGCGCGGGCCGGGGCTCCGGCTGGTGGCCGAGCTGCCGATCGGCCCGTCCCGGCACCACTACCCGGACCGTTCCTCGGATCACTCCTCCGCAGAAGCACCGGCGAGCGCCAACGGCGACCCGCGCCCGGCGCCGGGACTCGCGCCGGTGACCGGCACCGGCGCGCTCGGAGCGGGCCGGTGACGAAGGTCCTCGTGGTGGACGACCACCCGATCTTCCGCGGCGGGCTGGTGGGGATGCTCCAGACCGTCGCCGACCTCGACGTGGTTGCCGGGGCGGGCACCGCGGCCGAGGCGGTCGATGCTGTGCTGCGGCACCGCCCAGACGTGGTCCTGATGGACCTCAACCTGCCGGACCGGTCGGGTGTGGAGGCGACCGCCGAGGTCCTGCGCCGGGCTCCGGCCACTGCCGTGCTGGTCCTCACCATGGTCGACGACGACGACACCGTGCTGTCCGCGCTGGTCGCGGGCGCCCGTGGCTACCTGCTCAAGGGGGCGTCAGCGGCCGACGTGGTCGCGGCGGTCCGGACGGTCGGTGCCGGCGGAGCGGTCTTCGGCGCAGGGGTCGCCGGCCGGCTGCTCGACCGTGCGGTGGCGCTCGGCCGGCCGAGCCCGCTCGGTCCGGTCGAGCCGTTGACCCCGCGGGAGCAGGAGGTCCTGGACCAGATCGCGCTCGGTGCGAGCAACGCCGCCATCGCCCGCCAGCTCGGGCTGTCCGTGAAGACCGTGCAGAACCACGTGTCGCGGATCCTCGACAAGCTGCAGGCCGGCGACCGTACGCAGGCCGCGCTGCGTGCGCGCGGCCTGTCCTGAGCGCCGGTCAGACGTACCTGGCCGCGGCACGCACGGCCCGGGCGCCGTAGCCGCCCCCGAAGAGGGCGGCGTGCACGAGGAGGGGGTGCACCTGGTGCAGCGCGACCCGCTCACGCCAGCCGTCGGCGAGCGGAAACTCCTCGTCGTACGCCGCGAGCACCTCGTCCAGGTGCGACAGCCCGAACAGGGCGAGCATCGCCAGGTCGGTCTCCCGGTGACCACCGTGGGCCGCCGGGTCGACGAGCACGGCACCCTCGGGCGACCACAGCACGTTGCCCGACCAGAGGTCGCCGTGCAGCCGCGACGCGGGCTCGTCCGGTCCGGCCAGGTCCCCCGGGTCCGTGGCCAGCCGGTCGACCAGGCGGTCCAGCCGCGCGGCCTGGTCGGCGGTGACGGCTGCGCGGTCACGGGCCGGCCGGAGGAACGGCGCGAGGCGCAGCCCGGCGTACATCGGCGCCCATGAGGAGAAGCGCGGCGACACGACGTGCGGGAGCGCCAGCGTGGCGATCCAGCCGTCGCCCGACCAGCCCTCGGGAGGGCAGCCGTGGTGCGCGGCCCCCGAGCGGTGCGTCACGGCCA
>JAVEDG010000136.1 GCA_030841245.1 Actinomycetota bacterium | reverse complement strand
GGTCGGTCGGACGGCCACCGTCGGGACCGACCCGCCTGACGCGGCGACCGACCCCAGTGCGACAGAGCCGTCCGGCACCGACGGCGGCGCGGTCAGCAGTGCGGGAGTCGAGGCGGCAGCCCTCGAGCAGGTGAGCCCGCCGGAGACGGTGAGCCCTCCAGCGGCCCGCCGGATGCGGGCCCGGCTGGCGAGACTCGGCTCCCAGCGCAGCACCAACCCGGTGCTGGAGCCGCTGTTCCGCATCGTCCGCAACACCCACCCGAAGGCCGACCTGCGCACGCTGGAGCGTGCCTACGAGGTGGCCGAGCAGCATCACCGGGGCCAGCTGCGGCTGTCGGGCGACCCGTTCATCACCCACCCCCTGGCGGTCACGAGCATCCTGGCCGAGCTCGGTATGACGCCGCCGACGCTGTGCGCGGCCCTGCTGCACGACACCGTCGAGGACACGCCGTACACGCTCGACGCCCTGCGTCGCGAGTTCGGGGACGAGATCGCGGGGCTGGTCGACGGGGTCACCAAGCTGGACAAGGTCAAGTACGGCGAGTCCGCCCAGGCCGAGACCGTGCGCAAGATGGTCGTCGCGATGGCCCGCGACATCCGGGTGCTCGTCATCAAGCTGGCCGACCGGCTGCACAACATGCGCACGATCCGTTACCTGCGGCCCGAGAAGCAGGAGAAGAAGGCCCGCGAGTGCCTCGAGATCTTCGCGCCGCTCGCGCACCGGCTCGGCATGAACACCCTGAAGTGGGAGCTCGAGGACCTCTCCTTCGCGACGCTGTACCCCAAGGTCTACGACGAGATCGTGCGGCTGGTCAGCGACCGCGCCCCCAGCCGGGACGAGTACCTCAGCGGGGTCATCGAGCACGTCACCGGCGACCTGCGCGGCGCCAAGATCCGCGCCTCGGTGACCGGTCGGCCGAAGCACTACTACTCGATCTACCAGAAGATGATCGTGCGCGGCCGCGACTTCGCCGACATCTACGACCTGGTGGGCATCCGGGTCCTCGTCGACTCGGTGCGCGACTGCTACGCCGCCCTGGGCAGCATCCATGCCCGGTGGAACCCGGTGCCCGGGCGGTTCAAGGACTACGTCGCGATGCCCAAGTTCAACATGTACCAGTCGTTGCACACGACGGTCATCGGGCCCGAGGGCAAGCCGGTCGAGCTGCAGATCCGCACCTTTGCCATGCACCGCCGGGCGGAGTACGGCGTGGCGGCCCACTGGAAGTACAAGGAGGACGCCGTCCGTGCCGGGGCCGAGCCGACCTCCGGTGGCGCAGTGGACGACTCCGCCGCCAACGACATGGCGTGGCTGCGCCAGCTGCTGGACTGGCAGAAGGAGACCGAGGATCCGGGCGAGTTCCTCGAGGCGCTGCGTTTCGACCTGAAGTCCGCCGAGGTCTTCGTCTTCACCCCGAAGGGCGACGTCATCGCGCTGCCGGGCGGCTCCACGCCGGTCGACTTCGCCTACGCCGTGCACACCGAGGTCGGCCACCGCTGCATCGGCGCCCGGGTCAACGGCCGGCTCGTGCCGCTGGAGAGCACGCTGGAGAACGGCGACCTGGTCGAGGTGTTCACGTCGAAGGCGCCAGGAGCTGCGCCGAGCCGCGACTGGCTGACGTTCGTCAAGAGCCCCCGGGCCCGCAACAAGATCCGCGCCTGGTTCTCCAAGGAGCGGCGCGAGGAGGCGATCGAGCCCGGCCGGGACGCCATCGCCAAGGCGATGCGCAAGCAGAACCTCCCGATCCAGCGGCTGCTCTCGACCGAGTCGCTCACTGCGCTGGCCCACGAGCTGCGCTACCCCGACATCTCCGCGCTGTACGCCGCTGTCGGAGAGAGCCACGTGTCGGCGCAGTCCGTCGTCTCCCGGCTCGTCGAGTCCCTGGGTGGTGCCGAGGGGGCCACCGAGGACCTCGCCGAGGTGACCACCCCGGGTGTCACGCGCCGGCCGCGCACGACCAGCGACCCGGGCGTGGTCGTCAAGGGCGCCACCGACATCTGGGTCAAGCTGGCCCGCTGCTGCACGCCGGTGCCGGGTGACGGCATCGTCGGTTTCGTCACCCGCGGGAGCGGCGTGTCCGTGCACCGCAACGACTGCGTCAACGCCCAGGCGCTGTCCTCCGAGCCGGGGCGACTGGTCGAGGTCGAGTGGGCGCCGTCGGCGTCCTCGGTCTTCCTGGTCGCCATCCAGGTCGAGGCACTCGACCGCTCGCGGCTGCTCTCCGACGTCACGCGGGTGCTCTCCGACCAGCACGTCAACATCCTCTCGGCGTCCGTGACGACGACCCGCGACCGGGTCGCGATCTCGCGCTTCACCTTCGAGATGGGCGACCCCAAGCACCTCGGCCACGTGCTCAAGGCGGTCCGCGGGGTCGACGGCGTGTTCGACGTCTACCGCGTGACCAGCGCCAGGTCATGACGGAAGTCCGATGAGCGACCCCTGGTCCGAGCCGGCGGTCCGGAGCGACCGGGCCGAGCGCGCCAACCGCTCGGTCACGCCGTTCCGGGCCCCGCGCCGCGACCAGTGGAGCGCGCTCGCCTCACCCCAGCTGATCACGGTCGGCGTCGACATCGGCGGCACGAAGGTGGCCGCGGGAGTCGTCAGCGCGGAGGGCAAGGTGCTCGACCGGGCCCGGCGCGAGACACCCGACCGCAGCAAGAGCCCGCAGGTCGTCGAGGACACGATCGTCGACGTCGTGCTCGAGCTGGCCGAGCGGCACAGCATCCACGCGGTGGGGATCGGTGCGGCCGGGTTCGTCGACGCACGTCGCGCATCGGTGCTCTTCGCGCCGCACCTGTCGTGGCGTAACGAGCCGCTGCGCGACGCCATCAGCGACCGGCTGCGGCTGCCAGTGGTCGTCGAGAACGACGCGAACGCCTCGGCCTGGGCCGAGTGGCGCTACGGCGCCGGTTACGGCGAGCACCATCTGGTCGTCGTCAACCTGGGCACCGGCATCGGCGGCGGCATCGTCGTCAACGGCGCGGTCCAGCGCGGCGAGTACGGCGTGGGCGGCGAGTTCGGCCACATGCAGGTGGTGCCGGCCGGGCACCGCTGCGAGTGCGGCAATCGCGGGTGCTGGGAGCAGTACGCCAGCGGCAACGCCCTGGTCCGGGAGGCGCGCGAGCTGGCGATGGCCGACTCCCCGGTCGCCCAGGGGCTGCTCGAGCGGGCCGAGGGGGACCCCGGCCGGATCACCGGGCCGTTGATCTCCGCGGCCGCCAAGGACGGTGACCCGGCTTCGATCGAGCTGTTCGCCGAGATCGGCCAGTGGCTGGGTGTGGGCATCGCGAACCTCGCCTGCGCCTTCGACCCCGGCTGCTTCGTGGTCGGCGGCGGCGTCTCGGACGCCGGTGAGCTGCTGCTCGCCCCGGCACGGGAAGCGTTCCGCCGCACCCTGTCCGGCCGTGGGTTCCGGCCCGAAGCGCGCATCGTCCGCGCGGCGCTCGGCAACGACGCCGGCCTGGTCGGCGCCGCCGACCTGGCCCGACCGCTGGCCCGACGGTTCCGGCGGGCCAGGCGGCGGCGGGACCGGCTGCGGGAGCGCCGCGCCGTCACGTGAGGGCCGGCAGTGTCTGCCGACCCGAGCTCAGCTCGAGACGAGGGTGAGCTCGAAGCCGTAGTTCTCCGGCCGGTAGACGTGCCGGCCGAGCTCGACCGCCCGCCCGGAGTCGTCGTAGGACGTCCGCTCCATCGTGACCAGGGGAGCGCCTCGGCGTACGCCGAGCAGCCGGGCCTGGCCGGGGTCGGCGGACTGGGCGCTGATCCGCTGGCGGGCGATGCGCAGGTGCACCCCGGCCGCCCGCAGCAGGTCGTAGAGGCCGGTCGCCTCGAGGTCCTCACGGGAGAAGGGCGCGATGTCGGCCGGCAGCCAGTTGCGCATGATGGCCAACGGTTCGCCCTCGGTCAGTCGGAGCCGCTCGATCGCCAGCACGTCGGCACCGGTCGCCACCCCCAGCACCGTGCCGACGTCCTCGTCGGCGGGACCGACCGTGTGGCGCACCACGCGAGTCGTGGGGTGCCGCTGCGACCGGGCCAGGTCGTCGTAGAGGCTGCTGAGCTCGACCGGCCTGGTGAGGCGACCGTGCACCACCTGGGTCCCGACCCCGCGCTTGCGCACCAGCAGGCCCTTGGCCACGAGCTCCTGGATCGCCCGGCGCATGGTGGGGCGCGACACCCCGAGCCGGTCGGCCAGCTCGATCTCGTTGTCGAGGCGGTGGCCGGAGGTGAGCTCGCCACGGTCGATGGCGCTCTCCAGCTGGCGGGCCAGCTGGAAGTACAAGGGCACCGGGCTGGTCCGGTCCAGGACGAGGTTCGGGCCGGCACCGCGAGCTGCGCCCTTGGCCGCCATGGCGCGAATGATAGTACGTCTTAATGTCATAACAAACCCTTGACGGCGCGGGGGACCGGGGGTTGGATGAGTCGCGTCCTGCCCCCTCCCCGAACCCGCCGGAGGCAGCGTTGCGGATCGGACTGGCCGGTGTCGGCCGGATCGGCGCGTTCCACGCCGAGACGCTGCGCACGATCGCCGAGATCGACTCGCTGGTCGTCGCCGACGCGGACGCCGCGCGTGCGCGCGAGGTCGCGGGCCGGCTCGGCGTCGAGTCGGTCGAGCGACCCGACGACCTGTTCACGGCGGGCATCGACGGGCTGGTCATCGCCGCGGCCACCGACGCCCACGCCTCGCTGATCCTGCAGGCGGTCGACGCGCGCCTCCCCGTCTTCTGCGAGAAGCCGGTGGCGCCGGACATCGACGGCACCCTGGCCGTGCTGGACAAGGTGTCCGGCGCGGACGTGCCCGTGCACATCGGGTTCCAGCGGCGGTTCGACGCCGGCTACCGGGCAGCACGGGAGGCCGTGGCGTCCGGCTCGCTCGGCTGGATCCACACCATGCGGTCCGGGACTCTCGACCCGGCGCCTCCCACCCCTGCCTACATCGCAGCGTCCGGCGGGTTCTTCCGCGACTGCAGCGTCCACGACTTCGACAGCATCCGCTGGGTGAGCGGCCAGGAGGTCCGCGAGGTCTACGCGGTCGGCGCCAATCGCGGCGAGGACTTCTTCCGTGACGCCGGCGACGTCGACGCCGCGGCCGTGGTCCTGACCCTGACCGACGAGACGTTCGCCCTGGTCTCGTGCACGAGGTACAACGCGCGCGGCTACGACGTACGCCTCGAGGTGCTCGGGTCCCAGGACAGCATCTCGGTCGGCCTCGACGATCGGTTGCCGCTTCGATCCGCCGAGCCCGGCGTGACCTTCCCCGCCGGCACGCCGTACCCGATGTTCATGGAGCGGTTCCGCGCCGCCTACGTCGCCGAGCTCACGGCCTTCGCCGACATCGTGGCCGGGCGTGCCGGCGCCACCTGCACCGTGGCGGACGCGCTCGAGGCGTTCTACATCGCTGAGGCCAGCGAGGTCTCCCGGCACGAGCACCGCCCCGTCCTCGTCGACGAGGTCCGACGGTGAGCGGCGTCCTGGCCCGCGTGGCCGGAGCCCCCATCTCGTGGGGAGTCTGCGAGGTGCCCGGGTGGGGTCACCAGCTCGGCGTCGACCGGGTGCTGAGCGAGATGCGCGGGATCGGGCTGCGGGCCACCGAGTTCGGCCCGGACGGCTTCCTTCCCGACGACCCTGCCGCGAAGGCAGCAGTCCTCGAGTCCCACGAGCTGGCTGCCGTCGGTGGCTTCCTGCCCCTGGTCCTGCACGACCCGGACCACGACCCGCTGCCCGGTCTCGACCGCGTCCTGGACGGTTTCCTCGGAGCGGGTGCCCAGGTCGTGGTGCTGGCGGCGGCCACCGGGCTGACCGGCTACGACCGCCGCCCGGAGCTGGACGACGCGGACTGGAAGGTCCTCCTCAACGGTCTCGACCGGGCTGCCGAGCATGCCGCCTCGCGCGGGCTGCGGGCCAGCCTGCACCCCCACGTCGGGACCGTGGTGGAGACCGGCGACGAGGTGACCCGCGTGCTCGAGGGTTCCGACGTCGCGCTGTGCGTCGACACCGGGCACCTGATGGTCGGCGGCACCGACCCGGCGGTGCTGACCCGGGACGTCACCGACCGGGTCGTGCACGCGCACCTGAAGGACGTCGATGCGACCTGGGTCGGCAAGGTCCGGGCGGGCGAGGTGACGTACACAGACGCGGTCAGGGGCGGCATGTACCGGCCGCTCGGACAGGGCGACGTCGACATCGCCGGCATCGTGGCGACCCTCGAAGGTGCCGGCTACCAGGGCTGGTACGTCGTGGAGCAGGACACCGTGCTCGACGGGGAACCGGCGGGCGAGGGTCCGGTGGCCGACGTGCGTGCGAGCGTGACCTACCTGGCCGGGCTCGGATGACGGCGTACGACGTCCTCACCATGGGCCGGGTCGGTGTGGACCTGTACCCGCTGCAGTCAGGGGTCGGCCTCGAGGACGTCGAGACGTTCGGGAAGTTCCTCGGCGGGAGCGCGACGAACGTCGCCGTCGCAGCCGCCCGGCACGGCCGTACCGCTGCGGTCGTCACCCGCACGGGTGACGACCCGTTCGGCCGGTTCGTGCACCAGGCGCTCAAGGAGCTGGGGGTGGACGACGCCTACGTGCGCTCGGTGAGCGGCCTGCCGACCCCGGTGACGTTCTGCGAGATCTTCCCGCCCGACG
>JAVEDG010000129.1 GCA_030841245.1 Actinomycetota bacterium | reverse complement strand
GCCCGCCGTACGCACACCGACCCAGATCTCCGCGCCGGGCTCGTGCTGCAGCACGACGTCCGACCAGACCACGGGAGGCATCGTCACCGGCCTCATGATCCTCGCTGCCGCCGTGCCGTCCAGCGTGGCGCGCAGGACCGTGACTGCGCCAACGGTCCCTGACATGCTGTCCGTCGTGCCGCGCGCTGCTGACCTGCCGGTCAGGATCGGGCTCCTGCCGCCCGGTCCCACGTCGTCGGTCCTCGACGTGCCCGGGGTCGGGGTCGGACATGCGACGGTCTGGCGCGACGAGGCCGACCCGCCGGACGGGAGAGGCGTCGCGCGCACGGGCGTCACCGTCGTCGACCCAGGCGGCAGCTGCTGGCGCCGCCCGGTCCCTGCCGGCGCGGCGGTGCTCAACGGCGCCGGCGAGTGCACCGGGCTGCTCACCGTGCGCGAATGGGGCGTCGTCGAGTCGCCGGTGTTCCTCACCTCGACCATGCAGGTCGGCCGGGTCTACGACGCGGCGTGCGAGCTGATGGTCGAGGAGGAGCCCGAGATCGGCGTCGAGGACGTGCTGATCCCCGTCGTCGCCGAGTGCGACGACAGCTTCCTGTCCGACCCGCGACGGATGCAGGTGACCGCGGAGGACGTGCGTGCTGCCTTGCACTTCGCGCGTGACTCGGTGGGTGCGGGGCTGCCCCCGGACGAGGGCGCAGTGGGTGCCGGCACCGGGATGAGCTGCCTCGGTTGGAAGGGCGGCATCGGGTCGGCCAGCCGGGTCCTGCCGAGCGGCCACACCGTCGGCGTGCTGGTGCTGACCAACTTCGGCGACCACGAGCGGCTCACTGTCGCCGGCGTCCCCGTCGGACTGTTGCTGCCGCCGATATCCGGCCCGACGCCGGCGGCGGCCGGCTCGTGCGTCGTGGTGGTCGTCACCGACGGCCCGCTCGACGCGGCCGGCTGCGAGCGGGTGGCGCGGCGCGCGGGGCTCGGTCTGGCCCGCACCGGCAGCACGGCCCACCACGCGAGCGGCGAGATCTTCCTGGCGCTGGCCACTGGCCTGCGCGGCGACCGAGGGGTGCCACAGGACGGGGCGCCGGTGACCGGTCGGGGCCTCGACCCCTACTTCGCCGCCGCGGTCGAGGCGACCGAGGAGGCGGTCGTCACGAGCCTGCTGACCGCGCCCACGGTCTTCGGGCGCGACGGGAACACCTCGGCCGGTCTGCCCTTCGGCGAGGTGGACCGGTTGCTGCGCGAGCACGGCCGTGCCTGACGGCGAGAGCGCCGGCGCCCGGCGCGAGCTGCCCGAGGGAACCGTCGAGCCCGTCTTCGTGCCGCTCGCCGACGGGACCCGACTCGCGCTGAGTCTGTACCTGCCCGTGAGCGACGAACCCGTCCCATGCGTGCTGGAGGCGCTGCCGTACCGGAAGGACGACCTGACCGCGACGTACCGGCCGGAGTACGTTCGGCTGCGCGACGAGCACGGGTACGCCGTGGCCCGGCTCGACCTGCGCGGCACCGGTTCGTCCGACGGGCTGGCGGTCGACGAGTACCCGGCGCAGGAGCAGCGCGACCTGGTCGAGGTCATCGCGTGGCTGGCGGAGCAGTCGTGGTGCTCCGGTGCGGTCGGGATGTACGGCACGTCGTACTCCGGTTTCAACTCGCTGCAGGTGGCCTGCGAGCGAGCGCCGGCGCTGAAGGCGACCATCGCGATCTACGCGACGGACGACCGGTACACCGACGACGTCCATCACATGGGGGGCGCCTACCGGCTGCTCGACCTGGTCGACTACCCGACGTACATGGTGGCGATGAACGCGCTGCCGCCGGTGCCCTCGTTGGTCGGGGAGGGTTGGCAGGACATGTGGCGGGACCGGGTCGACGGCATGACGCCGTGGCTGCTGCGATGGCTCGAGGAGCAGCGCTACTCGGAGTACTGGCGCCACGGGTCGCTCCGCCCGGCGTACGACCGCATCACGTGCGCGACGATGCTCGTCGGTGGCTGGGCCGACGGCTACCGCAACAACACCTTCCGCACGATCGAGGCGCTCGCTGCCGCGGGCACCCCGCACCGGCTGCTGCTCGGGCCGTGGAGCCACATGTCGACGGCGACCTCGCTGCCCGGCCCGCACGTCGACCTGGTGCCGGTGATGGCCCGCTGGTGGGACCGGTGGCTGCGTGGGCTGGACAACGGAGTCGACGACGAGCCTGCGCTGACTTGGTTCGCGCAGCACTCGACTCCGCCTGGACCGGACCGGGCCAACGTGGACGGCGAGTGGCGGTCGGCGGAGGCATGGCCGCTGGCAGGTGCCTCGGTCGACGAGCGCCGGCTCGGTGAGGGCAGCGCCACTTACGTCGTGCGCGCGGACGTCGGGACGGCCGCGTGGAACAGCTGCGCTGGCTCACTGCCGTGGGGGCAGCCGGCCGACCAGCGCCACGACGACGCCGACTCGCTGACCTGGTCGTGGCCGGCCGACGGCATGGACCTGCTCGGGCACCCTCGGCTGCGGCTGCGCGTCACGTCGAGCGAGCCGGTGGCGTTCGTCTCGGCCAAGCTGTGCGACGTGCACCCGGACGGCTCGTCGTCGCTCCTGTCCAGAGGGCTGCTCAACCTGACGCACCGGGACTCGTCGGTGGCTCCCGCAGCGATGCCGGTCGGCGAGCCGGTCGACGTCGAGGTCGAGCTGGAGACGATGACTTGGGTGGCCGCGCCCGGGCACCTGCTGCGGCTGTCGCTGGCCGGTGCCGACTGGCCCAACACCTTGGCACCGCCGTCGCCGTTGACGCTGTCGGTGGACGAGAGCTCTTCGGTCCTCGTCCTCCCGGTCAGCGGCGAGTCGACACCGGCGGCGCCGCTGCCCTCGCCGCAGGAACCGGCAGGTGATGGCCACGGCGAGGGGGTGCGGTGGTGGACCGAGCGCGACGTCCTCGGACGCGTCACCGCCTGCGCGGTCGACCACGGTTCCGAGTACGACGTGCCGCTCGGCTCGGTGGCGGAGCACTATGCCGGGCGGGTCGAGGTCGACACCGAGACGTTCGCGCAACGGGCGGCGTCCTCGGCGGAGTTCACGGTCAGGTGGCCCGAGGCCACCGTCCGGTCCCGGGTCGAGGTGGACTGGACGGCCGACGCGGCCGACTTCGCCGTCGAGGTGCGGCTCGGCACCTTCCTCGACGACGAGCCGTTCGCCGAGCGGACCTGGAGCCGCACGATCGCCCGCGACCTCGCCTGAGGATCTGCCGGCGCTGTGGGGCAGCCGCCACCGGGCGGGCCGGTAGGTTGCGCCGACAGGAGGTGAAGATCCATGCCGCTCGTCAAGATCAACCTTCGCAAGGGCCGCTCGACGGAGGAGAAGGACGCGATCGCGGCCTCCGTTCAGGCCGCCCTGGTCAGCAACCTCGGCATCCCCGACGCTGACCGATACCAATTGTTCGCGGAGTACGACGCTGAAGACTTCCGCCATACCAGCGGCTACCTCGGGCTGACCTACACCGATCGGCTGCTGATCATCGAGATCACGTTCGTGGAGGGCCGAGACGTCGAGACCAGGAAGTCTCTGCTCGCCGAGATGAACAAGAACCTCGTCTCTGCGGGCGTCGTGAGCGCCGATGATGTCTTCATCGCCATCACCGAGGTTGCCCCTGCCAACATCTCCTTCGGCCAAGGTCTCGCGCAGAAGGCTGACTAGCAGCAGGTGGCTGGCTACTCGATCAGCTGACCCGGCACGGCGTGAGGTCGGTCGAAACCCGGTACAACAGGCCCCATGGGCGACGCTCAGATCACGGGGATTCCGCTCTTCGCCCAGATTTCGGAGGGGGCCGCCGCGATCGTGGCCTCCGGTGGTGTCACGGACGTCCCGGCAGGGCAGGTCCTGGCACAGGCGGGCGACCCGGGGGTCGGTATGTTCGTCGTGCTCGACGGGTCGGTGATGGTCGAGCGCGGAGATCTGCACATCGAGATGGAGCGTGAGAGCTTTTTCGGCGAGCTCGCGCTCCTCGTTCCGGATTCGCCACGGATCGCTCGGGTGCGCGCCAAGACCGACGCACGCATCCTCGCCGTTCCGCGGCAGACGTTCGAGCTACTCCTCGAGACCGAGCCGGCCTTCACTCTGGCGCTCCTCCGCGAGCTGGCCACACGGCTCGTTCAGGCGCGCACGGGTCACTGAGCTGCGCACCGGGTTCAGGGGCGCCGCCAAGCTCTCAGCGAAGGCAAGTCGCGAAGTCTTCGGGGCTGGCTGGCTCATCTGACCGAGCCGCGCCGACCGAAGAGCGCGCTCAAGGCACCAGTTGTCGGGGCACCCGTCTGCACTCGATCACGAATGCCGCGATGCCGCCAAAGAGCAGGATTGCGGCCACCACTGCGAACGGGATCGGGTTCCACTCTTGTTGACAGCTCGTCTCGGTGGCGGTCGTGTGGCAGACATCGCCTGGACCATCGCGATTCGTCCAAACAAGAAAGCCAGCGGCGACAGACGCGCCGCTCAACAGACCCCAGACCCCGACCCGCGACTCTGCACGCCTGGTCAGCAACCAAGCCGAAGCGCCGCCGCTGATGACCAGCAGTGGTAGTCCGATCGTCATCAGAGCGATGACGCCGAAGCTTGCGACGGCACCAGTGGCCGCCCAAGCAGCGAACCAACCCCAAGCGCGTGCCGGAGGACTTCCTGCCGTTACCCACACGACCTCGGCCGCTGGCTCCGCGTCCACGGCATCCATGATTGCAGACGGGTACGGCGGTGGAGGACCCGTAGGCGCGCGTACCATCCGCCGCATGCCGCTTCGTACCGTCGTTCAGCGCGGGCCCAAGGGGAAGAAGGCGGTGGCGTTCGCGGTCGACTGGCCGGGCTGGAGCCGGGGGGCGAAGACCCCCGAGCTGGCGCTGGAGCTGCTCGAGTCGTATCGCGACCGGTACCGGCCGGTCGCCGTCGCGGCCCGGATGGCCGACGAGTTCGATGCCGGCGGGTCCCTCCACGTCGTCGAGGACGGGGTCGGCGCGGGCTCGACCGACTTCTGGGGCATCTCATTCTCTCCATCGGGCTTCGAGCACGAACCCATGGATGACACCGAGATCGACCGCAAGATCCGGCTGCTGCGATCGAGCTGGGGGTTCTTCGACGCGGTGGCGGCCAAGGTGTCCGCGGAGATGCGCAAGGGCCCTCGGGGCGGTGGGCGCGACCGCGACCAGATCATCCGCCACACCATCCGCACCGAGAGCGAGGACTTCGCTAAGCGACTGGGGTTGCGGATACCGGAGGACGGTGCGCTGACGCCGAAGGGCCTGCGTGACTACCGAGAGGCGTATGTCGCCACGATGCGGGCCTACAACGCCGGAGAGGGCAAACGGATGCGATCGTGGAACCTGCCGTTTCTCATCCGCCACAGCGCCTTCCACACGATGGACCACGCCTGGGAAATGCAGGACAAGGACGTCACTGCGCCCGCCGAGTGATTCCGTGGCCGCCACCGACCTCGTGGAGATCCGGCACACGCTGGGCCAGGTCGTCAACGTCAAGGGCGACTGACCTGGCCATGGCCGAGCGCTCCATCGGTCCCGCCTCCCACCGCCACCACGGCGCGAGGCGGGACTGGTGCTGATCAAGGCTGGCTGAGCCTGCCGCGGTCGTCAGCGCGCGAGCGAGTAGCGTCCCGCGCGTGGTCGACCGCGCGGACATGGAGCAGCGTGTTCGACGGCACGTCGCGGATGTGATCAGGGGCTGCTCGTACGAGCATATCGAGGCCGTGGACAGGTTCCGCAAGGGCGACGACCATGTCGTATTCAAGGTCAGCTACACCGAGCCGGACGGGATCCGCAGCGCTGTTGTCGTGCGCGTAGGAGCGGTGGGCGAAACACACGACTGCTCGCGCGCGGAACGAGAAGCTCGCATTCTCCGCATGCTCGACGGACACGGTGCCCCCCGGCTTCTTCACTTCACGTGCGCCAGCCACTGGCTCGACACGCCGACCATGTGCATCTCATACGTTCCCGGGGACTCAAAGCCTTTCGCCGGGCTGGACGCGTCCCACGTTGAGATGCTCGGCAGGGCCCTGGCCCAGGTGCACCTCACGGACGTCAGCGCGATCGGCGCCCTGCTCGGTGAGACGGTGTCAGCGTCGGCGTACCTTGCGGAGCGCCTCGCCACGGCCGTGACGGCGCGACTCGATGCCGCGAAGGAAGGGCTACCGACGCAGGTTGTCGGCCGGATCACCGACGCATACCGGTATGTCAAAGACCTGGTCGAGACGGCACCCGCGAACACGGCAGAAGCGTGGGACGGTGCCAGCCTCGCCCTGCTCCACGGCGATCCAGGTGAGGCGAATGTGCTGTGGAGCCCCGGCCCGGTATTGATCGACTGGGAATATGCGCGTCTCGGGGATCCAGCCGACGAAATCGCGTACACCTTCATGGACAACCGGTTGGACCGGCCGCAGCGCGACGCCCTACTTCGCGGGTACCGTGCATTTTCAGCCGACGCGACCTCGCGGCCGATCGAAGCCCGCATCAAGACGTGGGGGCCAGTCAACCTGCTCGGCTCGGCGATGTGGTGGATCGAGCGCTATCTCATGGTCCGCACGGCGGACCAGGCGGCCGGAAAGAAATACTCCAGCCGACGACCGGCAGATCAGTACTTACGGGGTGCCCTGGACCGGCTGGACCGGTTTGAACCACTGTTCAACGCCGCAAGGAAACGGTAGCCGAGGAGGCCTTCACCTCGCCCATCCCGAGTCGTCGCCCAACTCTCATCAGGGCGCGCGAGCCGCGCTAGTTGGCGCTCCCCGGCAGACCAAGGGACGTCGGCCAACGGCTAGCTGTCCAGGCTTCCCATGACGTGAAGCCCTCTGGCAGCGGTCCCGGTTCAGGGCTGAACAACTCCTGCTGGTCAGGCTCTTGGAACTGATTGCGCCACTGAGCAAGGTCG
>JAVEDG010000116.1 GCA_030841245.1 Actinomycetota bacterium | reverse complement strand
CTCGAGCCGGTCCACCAGGCGCGTGAGCCCGCTGCGCGAGATCAGCACCCGCGCGGCCAGGTCGGTCATCCGCAGCCGGTGCTCAGGCGCCTCGACCAGCTGCACGAGCACGTCGTAGGACGCCAGCGGCAGCTGGTGCTCGTTCTGCAGGTCGGCCTCGAGACGGCGCACCACCGTGGCGTGCGCGACCAGGAACCGGCGCCACGTCAGCAGCTGGGCCGCCGTGAGATGACTCACACCCGTCATTCCCCAGATGGTACGGCTTCGGGGCGGTCACCGTCCGCCTTGCGCGACCCGCTGGGCGGGGCCCGACGTAGCATCGGGACCATGCCCGCGACCTCGACCGGACCGACGACCGACGACCTGATGGCCGCCCTGGCGACGGTCAACGACCCGGAGATCCGCCGCCCGATCACCGATCTCGGCATGGTGAAGGCGCTCGACGTGTCCGATGCCGGGCTGGTGCGCGTCGACATCTTCCTCACCGTGGCCGGCTGCCCGCTGCGCGACACGATCACCCGCGACGTGACAGCCGCCGTCAGCAAGCTCCCCGGCGTCACCGGTGTGCGGGTCGAGATGGACGTGATGAGCGACGAGCAGCGCAAGGGGCTGCAGTCCAAGCTGCGGGCCGAGTCGGGTGCCGTCGAGCGGGAGATCCCGTTCGCCCTGCCGGGATCGCTCACCCGGGTCTACGCCGTGGCCTCCGGAAAGGGGGGTGTCGGCAAGTCCTCGGTGACGGTCAACCTCGCGGCGGCCATGGCCCGCCAGGGGCGCTCCGTCGGGGTCGTCGACGCGGACATCTACGGCCACTCGATCCCGCGGATGCTCGGTGTCACCGGCCGCCCCACCCAGGTCGAGCAGATGATCATGCCTCCTGTCGCGCACGACGTGAAGGTCATCTCGATCGGCATGTTCGTGTCGGGCAACGCGCCGGTGGTCTGGCGCGGGCCCATGCTGCATCGCGCCCTGCAGCAGTTCCTCGCCGACGTCTACTGGGGCGACCTCGACGTGCTGCTCATGGACCTGCCCCCCGGCACCGGCGACATCGCGATCTCGGTCGCCCAGCTGGTGCCGCCGGCCGAGCTCCTGGTCGTGACCACTCCGCAGCAGGCCGCAGCCGAGGTCGCTGAGCGCGCCGGCACCATCGCGCTGCAGACCCACCAGCAGATAGCCGGAGTCATCGAGAACATGTCCTACCTGCCCTGCCCGCACTGCAACGAACGGGTCGAGGTCTTCGGGAGCGGCGGCGGCCAGGCGGTTGCCGACGGCCTCACCCGGGCCACCGGTGCCCCGGTGCCGTTGCTGGGCGAGATCCCGATCGACCTCCGGCTGCGCGAGGGCGGCGACCAGGGCCGACCGCTGGTGCTGGACGACCCGGACGCCCCGGCAGCACAGGCCCTGATCTCGATCGCCGACCGGCTGGGCAGTCGGACCCGCGGACTGGTGGGTCGCTCGCTCGGCCTCAGCCCCGCCGGTCGCTGACCGGTCAGGTCGCGTCGGTGTCGTACGGGGTGGGGCCGGGCTCGGTCGGCGCGGGTCGCGTCGACCCGGGCGGCTCCGCCTGGTCCGATCCCTCCGGACCGTCGAGGTCGGCGAGCACGTGCTTGCGGACCAGTGTCCTCGGGTTGAGCTCGGCCAGCGAGATCCCGTCGAGGTCGAGGCCGTCGAGCTCGGGTCCGAGCTCACGGCGTACGTCCTCGCGCGCGTCCGCGGCCATCCGCCGCAGCTGACGCAGCGTCCGGGCCACGTCGGCAGCCACCTTGGGCAGCTTGTCCGGGCCGAAGACGACGAGGGCCAGCACGGCGAGGGCGAGGAACTCGAGGCCGCTGATGTCGAACATGCCACCTCCTCGCCGGTGCTCACCGGCCGTGGGGCCGGGCGGCGCCGTCCCTGGGGCGCCGTCCCGGTCAGGCTAACCGCTGATCGCTAACCCCGGTGGGCCCCGAGCGTGACCTGCACGACCCGCTCCGAGCCGTGGCGCCGCAGCGTGAGCCGGACCGTCTGGTTCGGTCGGTGGCTGCGGATGGCGACGATGAGCTCGGAGCTGTCGGAGACCCGCTTGCCGTCGATGGCCACGATGACGTCACCGGGTTGCAGGCCGGCGGTCTGCGCCGGCCCACCCGGCACCAGCGGCGGGGTGCCGTCCGCCGCCGAACCGGGCGCGATGCGGGCGCCCACCCCGTTGTACGACGGGTCGAGGCTGGCCCCGATGACCGGGAACTGGGCGGACCCGGTCCGGATGATCTGCTCGGCCGTGCGGCTGGCCTGGTTGATCGGGATGGCGAAGCCGACGCCGATGTTGCCCGACTCGCCGCCGAATGTGTTGCCCAGCGTGGCGATCGCCGAGTTGACCCCGATGACCTGACCCCTGCCGTCGACGAGCGGCCCGCCGGAGTTGCCGGGGTTGATCGCGGCGTCGGTCTGGATCGCGTTGATGTAGGAGCTGTCCGAGCCGCCTGTGCCGCCCGCTGTCACCGGCCGGTTGACCGCACTGACGATGCCGCTGGTCACCGTGCCGGACAGACCCAGCGGCGAGCCGATCGCGATCACCGGGTCACCGACGACGACCGAGATCGAGTTGCCGAGATGGAGGGCGGGCAGGTGGGTGGCCTTGACGCGCAGGACGGCCAGGTCGTAGCTCGGCGACGTGCCGACGACGGTGCCCGTCGTCGTACGCCCGTCGGCGAAGGTCACCTGGGGGCGACCCGACAGGTCGGCAACGACGTGGTTGTTCGTGATGATGAAGCCGTGCGGGTCGACGACGAAGCCCGAGCCGGTGGCCAGGCCCTGTGAGTTGCGGACCCGGATCTGCACCACGCTCGGCAGGACGCGGCGGGCGATCCCGGCCACCGAGGCCGGCGGGCGCGCCTTGGTGCCGGCCGGAGCGGTGCCGAGACTGGCGCCGTTGACGGTCAGGTCCTGATGGTCCTGGGCGAGCAGGTAACCCACCGAGCCCCCGCCCACACCTGCGACGACCGCGATGACCAGCGCCATCAGGACCAGCAGCCAGGTGCGCGGTCCCTCGCGACGTGGCCCCGGCGCCGGGCGCTGGTCCCAGCCCGGGTAGGCCTGCCTGGGCGCGGGCTGCCACGGGCCGGGGGACGGCATCGCCGGCTGGTCGGGCTGCCAGGGGTTGGGGTTCGGGTTCGTCGGTCCGGGTTCGGTGTGCCACGGCTGGCTCGTCGCACCCTGGCCGGCGGGCACCGGTCGCTGCGGCTGTGCCGGCGGCGCGGCGTGGGTCGGTGCGTCCCAGGCGTCACCGGACGGCCGGGCCCACCAGGGCGCGTCCGCCGGCGGCTCCTGCCGCCCGTTGTCCTCGCTCATCCGGGCCCGTCCGATCCTGGTGTGCCGCTCCGGTGTGTGCCCGTCCAGTGTCCCTCGCCGGGTGTCGCCCACCCGCGCCGGTCACCCGAACGGGTTGAACCAGGAGGCCACCCGGCCCAGGCCCCGGCTGAGCCGCTGCCAGCCACCGGGCTCGTCGCCCGTGTGCGGCAGCGACGCGACGACCCGGTCCACGGTACGCGGCGGCGCGTCCGCGACAACGGTGTAGACGGTCCCGTCAGCCGACCAGACCACCCGGGCGGGGACGCTGTCCAGCACGTACACCGGGTCGCCGTCCACTGTCGTGCGCCGGAAACCGGTCAGCCCGGTCGCGTCCAGGCGCCCTCGCTGCAGGAACAGCGACACGGTGGACAGGCCGTCGGAGTAGCTCAGGTGCAGGATGCCGGAGTAGCGCTGCGAGCCGCGCCGGGCGTCGACCATCTGGAGCGAGCCGGGCAGCTCGCGAGGGCAGCGCCACCCGGCGGTCCGCATCTGCGCCAACGTCGTGGGGTCGACCGAGTCCGGCCAGGGCGATGCGCTGGCGCCGGCGGCCGCGTCCTCGTGGGGCCGGCCGATCGTGATGTCCACGAACGCGCTGGCCCGCGTGATCCGGCCGTCCCCGTCGTACACCTCCCGGCGCAGGACCAGCCCGGTGGCCCGGTCCAGCCAGAAGCGGGCGGCCAGCGAGCTCGTGCCCGTACGCCGGGCCTCGACCAGGTCGGTCGGGCGGCCGGCCACCTCGGCCGACCCCGCGGCCACGACGTCGTAGTGGTGGGCGAGCAGGCCGAGGACGTCGGAGTCGATCGAGGGCCGGGCACCCCTGTCGGGCAGATGGGTGTCCATGGCCGGGTTCCGGACGGTGCCGACGCTGCGGACGCGGGTGCCTGCACCGACCTGGTGCTGCACGTCGACGACGACGCTCGTGGTCCCGGTCGCGGTCCAGGCGGACACGAACGCAGTGCCCCGGTACGCCGTCCGGGCGCCGGCGACGCCGGCCCGGTCGAGCAGCCGCATGGCGCGCCCGTCCGTCGCCGGGGCGGCACTCTCCGAGCTGTCCTCCATGACCGGTGTCCGGGCGGGAGCCACGAGCAGCAGCGCGGCCACGGGCACCGCCACGCAGGCGGACCCCACCGTCACCACAGCGGTCGTCACCGCGACCGCGACGGAACGTCTCACCTCGACGGTGTGGCGCCGAGGCCACCGAACGAGGCGGTGATCGCGTCGAACGCGGGGTCGCGCAGCAGCAGGCCCTGGTTCGCGGCGGTGTGCTCGACCGAGAGCTCGGCAGCGGGTGGGACGACGGCGCGGCCCGGCTGTGCCGGTGACCCGCCGGCTGCGAACGCGGTGCCGAGGACCAGCCCCATGACCGAGACGGCACCGGCGGTGGCGTACCGGACCCGGTGGGCGCGTCGCGCCGGGCGTGTGGCATCGCTGCGTCCGCGCGGCGAGCCGGACCGGCTGCGCCGTCCGGGCGGGGGGAGGGTCGGGACGACCGGGGCCAACGGCATCCGGCGGCTGCGCGGCCGCAGCGGGTCACCCGGCTCGGCCAGCGCGGTCAGGTCGGCGACGAGGGCGGCCGGGGGCGCTGGCCCCGTCGCGGCCGCCAGCCGGTCCTTGACCTGGCGCTCGGCGTCGAGCTCGGCACGGCACTGGGCACAGTGCGCGACGTGGGCCAGGGCCCGGTCGCGCGCCTCGTGTCCGAGCTCGCCGTCAACCAGGGCGGAGACGAGGATGCCGAGGTGGCGGCTCATGGGCTCACCTCCGGGGCCCTGCCGCGCGGGGCCCGGTGCGCCAGGGCCGCGCGCAGCTGGGCCCGGCCACGGTGGATCCGGCTGCGGACCGTACCCAGCTTGATGCCCAGGGTCGCGGCGACCTCCTCGTAGGAGAGGCCTTCGATGTCACAGAGCACCACGGCCGCCCGGAAGTCCGGCGACAGCATGTCCAGCGCGCTCTGGACGTCGGGGTCGAAGTGCTCGTCGTCGTACACCTGGGCGGGCGTACGTTCGCGACCCGCGAGCCGGTCACCGGCGTCGTCGGGCAGTGCGTCGAAGCGGATCCGCTGCTTGCGGCGGACCTGGTCGAGGAACAGGTTGGTCGTGATCCGGTGCAGCCAGCCCTCGAACGTGCCGGGCGTGTAGCTGGACAGGGAGCGGAAGACCCGGACGAACACGTCCTGGGTCAGGTCCTCGGCCTCGTGCGCGTTGCCGGTGAGGCGGTAGGCCAGCCGGTAGACGCGTGCCGAGTGGGTGCGCACCACCTCGTCCCAGCTCGGGGGGGTCCAAGCGGCCGCCGTCGCCGCCGCGACGACCGGTTCTGCCGCGTGCTGGAGGGGCGCGTCGTCCGGCCTGGCGGAACGGCGCGGCACGTCCACCACGGCGACTCCTCCCGGGCTCAGTACGGCGACAGCACCCATGGTGCCTCGACTTCCTCTCGCAGATCTCAACCTGGGCGCAACGCAGCCCTGTTCCCGACGAACGACCTGGCCTTCCTGGGAGTTCCGCAGGGGGTCCGCCCGGGTGCCGCTAGGCTCCCCCGAGCACCGTCGGCCGTCGGTGCGAGACCCGTCCTTCCGCCGGGAGGCAGCCATCAGCGCGAACCCCAGCTGGACCTACGCCGAGCAGTTCCTCGCCGAGGACGAGGTCATCACTACGGCCCGCGCCAAGGGCGAGGAGCTCGGCTGCGTGCCCGTCCTGCCCGGTGGCGGCGCCGCGCTCCGTCTGCTCGCGGCGGCAGTGGCAGCCCGGTCGGTGGTCGAGATCGGCACGGGCGCCGGGGTCGGCTCGATGTGGCTGCTGCGCGGGATGCGGCCGGACGGGGTGCTCACGACGATCGACGTGGAGCCGGAGCACCACCGCGCGGCCCGGGAGACCTTCGCCGCGGCGGGTGTGGCCGGCAACCGGGTGCGGCTGATCTCCGGCCAGGCGCTCGAGGTGCTGCCCCGGCTCAGCGACGGTGCCTACGACATGGTGTTCTGCGACGCCGACAAGACGGAGTACGCCGGGTACCTCGAGCAGGCCATGCGGCTGCTCCGCCCCGGCGGCGTCGTGGCCTTCGACAATGCGCTGTGGCACGACCGGGTCGCGGACCCGGCCCAGCGCGACGAGGAGACGACGAGCATCCGCGAGCTGGGCAAGGCGATGCGGGAGGATGAGCGCCTGGTGCCCGCCCTGCTGCCCTGCGGCGACGGGCTGCTGGCGGCGGTCGTCCGGCCCTAGACCGACGCCGGTCAGCGGATCGCGGAGAGGCCTTCTAGCCAGCGCAGCAGCAGTCTGGTGCCGAACCCGGTGGCGCCCTTGGTCACCTCGTGCTCGGCCGCCTCGGCCCGGGCGGGCCCGGCGATGTCGAGGTGGGCCCAGCGGCGCCCGCCCGCGAACTCCCGGAGGAACAGCGCGGCGGTGATCGAGCCGCCCTGGATCGTCCGGTCGCGCGAGATGTTGGACATGTCGGCAAGGTCCGAGTCCAGCGCCGCCCGGTAGTCCTCGACCAGCGGCATCCGCCAGAGCCGGTCGCCGCTCGCCGTACCGGCCGCGACAAGTCGGGCGGCCAGCTCGTCGTCGGCCGTGTAGAGGGCTCCGTGACGGCGGCCGAGGCCGACCGACGCCGAACCCGTCAGGGTCGCCATGTCCACCAGGACGTCCGGGTCGAGCCGGGCGTCGGCGTAGGCGAGCGCGTCGGCGAGCACCAGCCGGCCCTCGGCGTCGGTGTTGAACACCTCGACGGTCCGCCCGCCGTAGTGCCTGATGACGTCCCCAGGCCGGGTCGCCGCTGCCCCCGGCATGTTCTCGGCTGCGGCGACCAGCCCGGTGACCGGGACCCGCACCCCCAGGTCCCGCAGGGCGCCGAGCACCGCGATCACCGCTCCGCCGGCGGCCATGTCCGTCTTCATGGGCACCATCGCCTCGCGCGGCTTGAGCGAGAGCCCGCCCGAGTCGAACGTGATCCCCTTGCCCACGAGGACGACCCGAGGCGCCCGCGGGACGGGGTCGTCCGGGGTGTAGCGCAGCTCGATCAACCGGGGTGGCCGGCTCGACCCTCGCCCCACCGCGACGATTCCGCCGAACCCCTCGGCGGTCAACGCGCGCTCGTCCCGCACGAGCACCTCGAGCCCGTTGCGGCGGGCGACCGCACGCGCCTGGGCAGCGAGCCAGGCCGGGTCCTTCTCGTTCGAGGGAGTGTTGGCCAGGTCGCGGGCCAGGTGCACGGCAGCAGCTGTCGTCCTGGCCCGGCCCACCACGCGCTCGCCGTGCCGTCCGGCGCCCACGAGATCGACCCGCTGGAGGCGGCGCTCGGACGAGGGCTTGCTCTTGCGCGTGAACGCGTACGACGCGAGCAGGAGCCCTTCCAGGTGGGCCCGCAGCGCCTCCGCGCCCGCGCCCGACGCGGTGTCGGTCACCAACCGGCCGCGGGCCCGCCGGGCCAGCGCGGCGCCGGCCCGGCGAAGAGCGACGACGCTCCCGTCGCCGACGCCCACCAGCAGCACCTGACGCAGCGAGCCGACAGCGACGGGAACCTGGACGATCTCGCCCGGCTTGCCCGCCGACGCGGCATCGTCGAGGGCGGCCCGCAGATCGACCCCGAGCTTGCGCTCGAGCAGCGCCAGCGCCGGCCCCGGGTCCGCCCGACCGTCGGTCGTGCGGATTCCCACGGCTGCGGCATCCGCGGCGTCGATCGCGTCCGGCCAGCGCGCCGAGGTCAGCGCGATCGGGGGCAACGCCACGGTGGTCTCCTTCGCTGCGGGCCCGTGGTGGGACCACGTGGTGGTGGGACGACGTGGTGGTGGGACGACGTGGTGGTGGGACGACGACCGGCCCCGGTCCGCAGGCGGACCGAGGCCGGTCTGGAACGCCACCGGGTGGGATCAGCCGGCAGCAGCTTTCAATGCATCTCCGAGCCCGTTGGCTTCGTCGGCCGACAGCTCCACGACGAGTCGCCCGCCACCTTCGAGTGGAACGCGCATGACGATGCCCCGCCCCTCCTTGGTGACCTCGAGCGGACCGTCGCCCGTCCGCGGCTTCATGGCCGCCATGCTCGCTCCCTTCGCTACGTCACGCCGTGACGAGGCCCCCCGGACCAGCCGCGGGCAGGGGCGCGTGCACGCCCCGGGCCGTCGACACGACGTGTGTGTTGACGGCATTATCCCGCTTGAGGCTCGCGCGGCGAAACGGACCGGTCGCCAGGGCCCCCTCCCTACACGAGAGACTGACCGTCGTGAACGCGCGATCCGCCTTGTTCGACCTCTTCGGCGACCACCTGCGAGCACGCGGGGGCCGGGCTCCGGTCGCCGCTCTGCTCCGGCTGCTGGCCCCCCTGGGAGTCGCGGCCCCCGCCGTTCGCACCGCCGTGTCCCGCATGGTGCGCCAGAACTGGCTGGAGCCGGTCCGGCTGTCCGAGGGCGCGGGCTACGCCCTCACCCCCCGGGCGGTCCGCAGGCTGGACGAGGCCTCGGCACGGATCTACCGCACCGGCCGGCGGGAGTGGGACGGGACCTGGTATCTCGTGGTGACCACGCCGGCGGCCGAGCGGACCCGGCGCGAACGGCTCCGTGGCGGACTGACCTTCCTCGGGTACGCCCAGCTCGACGACGCCACGTGGATCGGGCCGCACGCCTCCGAGGAGGTCGACGCCCTGCTGGAGGCCGAGGCGGTCCGGGCCGAGCGCTTCACCGCGCGCCACGACGGCGACACCCTGGGACTCGTCCGCCGGGCCTGGGACCTGGAGGCACTGGCCCGGTCGTACACGCGCTGGCTCGAGGATGCACGGCTGATAGCCGACGAGGCCGGCCCCGAGTCCTCTGACGAACAGGCGTTCGCCGCCCGCTCGCGGCTGGTCCACGAGTGGCGCAAGTTCCTCTTCCTCGATCCCGGGCTGCCGCGCCCGCTGCTGCCCGACGGCTGGCCAGGCGAGAAGGCCGCGGACTTCTTCGACAGCGAGAGCCAGCGGCTGCTCCCCGGCGCCGCTCGGTTCGTGGACAGCTGCCTGTCACCCGACCCGACCTGAGCCCACCTGAAGAGCGAGAGCAACCAGGGCAACGAGAGCGAGGAGACCCGGTGCCGGACCCGATCGACCCCGCGACGACCCCCGACCCGGCGCCGGTCCGCGTCGAGCGGTCCGGTGCCGTGGCCACGGTGACCCTGAACCGGCCCGACGCGATGAACGCCCTGGACACGTCGACCAAGACCGCGCTGCGGGACGGTCTGCGCGAGCTGGCCGGGGACCCGGCGGTCCGGGCCGTGGTGCTCACCGGCTCCGGGCGTGCGTTCTGCGTCGGGCAGGACCTCGCCGAGCACGCCCGCAACCTGCAGGGGGACGTCGAGGCGGTGTGGCGCACCGTGCCGGAGCACTACACGCCGATCGCCACGATGCTCATGACGATGCCCAAGCCCGTGGTGGCAGCCGTCAACGGCGTCGCCGCGGGCGCGGGCGCGGCGTTCGCCCTGGCCTGCGACTTCCGGATCGTCGCCGACACCGCGGGCTTCAACATGGCCTTCGCCGCGGTCGGGTTGTCGGCCGACTCCGGCGCGTCGTGGTCGCTGCCGCGCCTGGTCGGGCCGGCCCGGGCCAAGGAGCTGCTGCTGCGGCCGTCGACGATCCCGGCCGACCAGCTGCTGGAGCTCGGCCTGGCCAGCCAGGTGGTGCCTGCGTCCGCGGTCGAGGGCACGGCCGCGGCGCTCGCGGCGGAGCTGGCCGCCGGACCCACCGTCGCCTACGGCGCCATCCGCCGGTCCGTGGCCTTCTCCGTCGGTCACGGCCTGGACGAGTCCCTGGCCTTCGAGGGCGAGATGATGGCGCTGACCGGGTCAACCGAGGACCACCGCAACGCCGTCGCGAGCTTCCTAACCAAGGAACGTCCGAGGTTCGAGGGCCGCTGACCTGAGGCAGTTCCCGTGATCGTGAAGGATCCCGGTCCGCTATGAGGGGGGATCCTTCACGATCACCGGAGCTGGGGGTCCGGGAGCGCGGAACGCACACCGGACCAGGTGGTCGTTGACCATGCCGGTCGCCTGCATCAAGGCGTACGCCGTGGTGGGCCCGACGAAACGGAAGCCGCGCCGCTTGAGCTCCTTGGCCATCGCGGTGGACTCCGGGCTGGTCGACGGGATGTCGGCCGTGGTCCGGGGCGCCCGGTGCCGGGCCGGCGCGAACGACCACAGCAGTGCCTCCAGCCCGTCCTCGAGGTCCAGCACCGCGCGGGCGTTGGCGAC
>JAVEDG010000168.1 GCA_030841245.1 Actinomycetota bacterium | reverse complement strand
GATGGCGCCGTCCATCTTGGCCAGCTCACGCAGCCGCGTGGAGGAGAACTCGATGTCGAGCACGAAGCCACCGGTGCACAGCGCCTCTACGGAGCGGTCGTAGCCGAGGACGATCAGCGCCCCCGTGCCGCCGCGCAGGATGCGTTCGAGCCCGTCACGCAGACCCGTCCCCGGCGCGACCGCCGCCAACGTCGCTCGGAGGTCGTCCTCACCAGTGGCTGCCACAGCCGGATCTCCTGAAGGTCGTGGTCGTCTGCGAGTCTATCGGTGCGCAGTGCGCAGGGCGGCACGCCAACTCGCGACGGCACCCAGGGCGAGACGATCGGCGACCACGTGCCGGGACCGGCGTCAGCCGCTGCGTGGGGCCAGCCGGATCACGTCGGCCGCCGGGAACGCGAACCGCAAGGCGGTGTCGAGGTCGTCGACCTCGACGACCTCGATGTCGGAGGGCACCCGGCCCGGGTCGGGTGGCACGATCGCCCGCGTGAACCCCAGCCGGGCGGCCTCGATCAGCCGGCGGCCGATGCCGGTGACGGGGCGCAGCTCGCCCGCCAGGCCGACCTCGCCGACGGCGACCAGCCCGGGTGCCAGCGCCTCGTCGCTCGCGGCGCCGGCGACGGCCAGCGCGAGCGCCAGGTCGGTGCCGGGCTCGGCCAACCGCACCCCGCCGACCGTCGACGCATAGACGTCCTTGCCGGCGAGCTTGACCCTGGACCGGCGTTCCAGGACGGCGAGCACCATGGCGACCCGCCCCGACTCCAGCCCGCTCGTCGTACGCCGTGGGCTGGCCAACGCGCTGGGGGCCACCAGCGACTGGACCTCGGCCAGCAGGGCGCGCTTGCCCTCGAGCGTCACGGTCACGCAGGTGCCGGCCACCGCCGCACCGCGACGCGACAGGAACAGGCCGCTCGGGTCGGGCAGCCCCGTGATGCCGTCGTCGGACAGGTCGAAGCAGCCGACCTCGTCGGCCGGGCCGAACCGGTTCTTGACGCCCCGCACCAGGCGCAACCGGGAGTGCCGCTCGCCCTCGAAGTGCAGCACCACGTCGACGATGTGCTCGAGCACCCTCGGGCCGGCGATGGACCCGTCCTTGGTGACGTGACCGACGAGGACCGTCGCGATGCCGCGTTCCTTGGAGACCTTGATCAGGCTCGCTGCGACCTCACGCACCTGGCTCACGTTGCCGGCCGAGCCGTCGATGTCGGCGCTCGCGACGGTCTGCACCGAGTCGACGACGAGCAGGTCCGGCTTGACCTCGTCGATGTGTCCGAGGACCGCGGCGAGGTCGGTCTCGGCAGCGAGGAACAGGTCGTCGCGGACCGCACCGATGCGGTCGGCCCGCAGCCGGACCTGGGCCGCGGACTCCTCGCCCGTGACGTAGAGGGCGCGCCCGGACTCGGCGTACCGAGAGGCGACCTCGAGCAGCAGCGTCGACTTCCCGACCCCCGGCTCGCCGGCGAGCAGGACGACCGCGCCGGGCACCAGGCCGCCGCCGAGCACCCGGTCGAGCTCGCCGACGCCGGTCTTCTGGGCCTGCGCGGCCGCGACGTCGACCTCCGCGATCGGGCGCGCGGGCGCGCTCACCGGCCCCGCCGTGGTGATCCGGACCCGGGGCGCGGCCAGGTCCTCGACGGTCCCCCACGTCTGGCACTCGCCGCACCGTCCGACCCAACGGACCGAGGTCCAGCCGCACTCGGCACACCGGTAGGCGGGACGCTCGCGAGCTGCTGCCTTGGCCATGAGACGAAAGGCTAGGTGCCGGGCCGGACACAACCCGGCAGGCGTGCCGTCGATGGGAATGCTTCCCTGCGTCGTCCACAGGGGCGTTGCCGCGGAAACGTCCTGTCCGTCGCCGGCCGGGGCCTGCAGCTCGCGGCAGCCGCAGCTCAGCAGGGGCCACCATCTGGCGCCTGCTCCGACGTGTCACTTCTCAGGAGCCTCATGGTTGGCCGGCAGCGCCCGCAGCAGTGCGGCGGCTTCGAGCCAGTTCTGGGCACTGCCCAATTGCTCCAGGCTCTCGAGGTCGGGAACCAGGTAAATCGCTTGACTGGTGGTCTCCTCCCGGTCTTCGTGGGCCCAGATGAGTGGTTTCCAGTACGGACTCCACCATGGATTGTGCACGTGCAAAACGACGTCGCTCATCTGCAATGTGCTGCACCAGACGAGTCCCTCGAAACCGCTGATTCCGCGGCCGAACTTCCTCACCAGATCCCCTTCGTGACCCTTCTCCGGCCGCGCTAGCGTCGCCTAGGTCCTGCGGCGGGCGAGCAGCGTGGAGTCATGGACGTCGACGGTCACGCCGTCGCGGCTGAGCGTCCGAGGCCGCTGTTCGACCACGAGAACCTCGAAGTCCTCGGGCAGTCCCGGCAGCAGGTCTTCGGCGAGGAACATCGCCCTGTGCTGACCTGCGCTCAGGTGGGCGAAGACCTCGGACGGTGCGTGGCCCACGACGAGGAGGTGCCCGCCGGGCGTGACCGCATCGGCCAGCCGTTTCGTCACCTCGACCATCCCGCCGTCCGGCGGGTGCAGGTAGTGGCTGGTCACCAGGTCGTAGGCGCGGCCGTCGGCAGAGAAGGTCCGGGCGTCCGCCAGCCGCCAGTCGATGCGGTCAGCGACCCCGGCCCCCTCGGCGTGCCGGCCGGCCCGAGCCAGGCCGTTGGCGGAGAAGTCGGCGCCGGTGACTCTCCATCCCCGGCGAGCCAGCCAGATCACGTCGCCGCCCTCTCCGCAGCCGACGTCGAGCGCGGTGCCGGGTGGCAGCCCGGACACCTCGGCGATCAGCTGCGGGTTAGGGTCCCCGCTCCAGACCTTCTCCTCGCCGGAGTACCGCTCCTCCCAGCCCGACGGCCCGAACATTTCCGCCGCCTGTTCATCGGTGAGCTGGTGTTCGTGAGCACCCATCACGCGAGTCCCTTCGGACGCTCGGCAACGCTTGTCCACTCTCATCAGCCTGCCAACCCGAGGGCACGGCCGTCTGCGGAGCATCGCCTGGGAGTCTGCGCGATATCGCTGTCGGCTGGGGCGGTCATCGGTGATCGAAGCCCGTCAGGGCTGTCCGCCAGGTGGCGTCGAGATCGGCGCCGGGAGGGAAGCGGTGGGAGAGTTCCAGGTCGACCAGCCCATGCGCGAGAGCCCACAGAGCCCGTGCGAGGTGCTCATCGCCCCCGGCCGCAGCGACGATAGGCGCAGCCGCGGCGGACTCGACGCCGGCAGCGATGCGGTCCCGCGCCAGGGGGCGTCGCGTCGCCACCTCGTAGAGCCTCGGGTGTGCCCTCGCCCACGACCGGTATGCGTCGGCAAGCCCGGTCAGCCCGGGGTCAGCAGCGGCCAGATGTCGCGCCAGGTCGATCAGCGCCCGCTCCTGCAGACCGGCGACGATGTCGTCCTTGTCCCGCACGTGCTTGTACAGCGAAGGCGCGCGGATCCCCATGCGGGCGGCGAGCTCGCGCATGGTCAGCGCGTCGGGGCCCTCCTCCTCGAGCACCGTGGCGGCCACGTCGAGGATCTCGTCCCTTCTGCTCACCGCCGGAACCCCGCTCGGGTTCGCAACCTGTGGCCACCGACCTCCGTTTCGTGGGCCCGCTCCGCGCGCAGGCGCAGCGCCTCGTTCATCCCCTCGAATCCGGCGTGGGTCCGCTCGAGGATCGTCCTGGTGAAAGGCACGAGGACGCCGCTGAACTCCTCGGTCTGGGTCAGACGCGTCGAACCGTCTCCCACGTCCTCGAGGAGAAAGGAGTGGCGCCCGTCGAACACACCCGGCAACACCAGTCGGCCCAGCCACTCCAGGCGCTTCCCCTCCTCCACCTCGGTGATGGTGGGTCGGAAGGACATCGGGCGGCCACCGGGAGGGACGATGGTGACCTCGAGGCGGCTGCCCGCAACCAGCTCGCCCTGGATCGTCGTGATGAACGGGTTCCACTCGGCGTACTTCGCAACCGCGGACAGCTCGTCCCAGACGGTCTGCACGGGGGCGGCGATGTCGGTCACTACTCGGATGATCTTCACGGTTCCTCCTGGTGGCTAACGCTATTAGCCTCAGCATGGCTTACACCGTTAGCCGTGTCAAGGCCATGGCGCTGGTCGCCGTGGGGCGGACGGACGAAGTCGAGGTCCTGGCGACCCGCCTCTGCCAACCGGGCACCTACCTCGAGCCCTTCGCGCTTCGTGCCTTCGGTCTCGTCCGCCGCGACGTCGCGCTCCTGGCACAGGCGATCGAACGCTTCGAGGAGATGGGACTCGACTGGCACGCCGCGGACACGCGCACCGCAGCCGCGCAGGCCAAGCTCTTCCCGGTGCCATAGGGACTCGTTGCGAGCGACCCGGGGCCAACACCGAGTCGCCTCAGGGCCGGCGGAAGGACTCCTCGGCCAAGCCACTGCGGAAGAAGTCCTCACCCAGACCGTCGATGAGCCCCGTCACCTGGCTGGTCATCACCCGCATCGCCGCCAGCTTGGTGGCCAGCTCGTCCCCGGCCAGGTCGACGAAGAACAGCAGCTCGTCCCGTGGCGTGCAGGGCGGCTCTGCGCCCATGAACACGTTGAACTTCTCCAGGTGGGGCCGGTACTCCGCGAGCCACTCGGGCGTGTTGGTGGCGTAGCCGAGCACGGCACCGGGTTTGCCCACGTCCCGGAACGCCGCGGTAGCCCAGGCACAGACCGCCTTGTGGTCGTCGTGCCCGGTCATGCCGTCCGGACCGAACGTGAGCACCGTGTCCGGCTGCACCTCCGCCATGATCTCGCTGACCCGGCGTACCGCCTCGTCATGGTCGACGTCCCGGCACCCGCCGTCGGGGTAGTCGAGCCAGTGGTGCTCCTTCACCCCGAGCAGCGCGAAGCACGCGTCGAGCTCCTTGGTCCGTACGGCGGCCAGCGGGGGCCCGGGCGGCCAGAGCGCCTCGTCGGGGGAGCCGAGCTCACCCCGGGTGGCCGTCACGCAGACGACGCGGTCGCCGGCCCGCGCCGCCCTGGCCATCAGCCCTGCGGAGAGGTAGCTCTCGTCGTCGGGGTGCCCCCACACTCCGAGGATGGTTCCTAGCGGGTTCGCGTCGAGGTCGTGTGTCACCCGCGAAATCTATCCGGCGGGCCGCCCCCAGCACCTTGGAACGCTGGTCAGGAGCTGCGGGACTTCTTGCCGGGCTTGGCCGACGGCTTGAGGTCGGCGCGGGCGGCCGGGTCGAGGACGGTGAAGGCCGTGGTGGCGGTGCGGGTGGACGAAGGGCGCTTCGGGTCGGCCGGGTGCGGCGCCAGCATGCGCTTCTGCGACAGCCGCTCCGCGCAGTGGCGGGCCAGCTCGTCGTAGGCCGGCCAGCCCATCAACGCCACCAGCTCGGCCTCGTTCGAGACGTAGACCGGCTCGCGCGCCACGTGCGCCTCGGTATTGCCCGAGCAGTACCAGTCCAGGTCGTGCCCCCCTGGTCCCCAGCCGCGCCGGTCGTACTCCGCGATGGTGATCACGAGGTTCTGGGTGCCGTCCGGCCGCTCGACGTGGTCGTAGGTACGGCGGATCGGCAGCTGCCAGCAGACGTCGGGCTTGGTCTCGAGGTAGTGGCGCCCGGTGCGCAGCGCCTGTGCGTGCAGCGCGCACCCCTCACCGCCGGCGAAGCCGGGCCGGTTGAGGAAGATGCAGGCGCCGTCGACCACGCGGGTCTTGCGGTCGCCGTCCTCGTCCTTCTCGACCCACTTCTTGGCGTGGTGCTCCCAGGTGTCCGGCGTCAGCTCGGCGACGAACTTGCCGACCCGCTTCTCGTCGGCCTTGTCGGAGAAGTGCGCACCGAGCGTGCAGCACCCGACGTCGGGCTGGTCGGCGTAGATGCCCTTGCACCCGTTGCCGAAGATGCACATCCAGCTCGAGGTCAGCCAGGTCAGGTCGCAGCGGAAGGTCTGGTCCGAGTCGGCAGGGTCGACGAACTCGACCCACGCTCGTGGAAAGTCGAGAGGAACCTCAGGCACCGGGTCAGCCTATGCGCCCGCACCTTAGGCTGGCTGCATGGCTGCGGTCGTGCGCGTGCCCGGTGCGAAGGTCGCGCTGTCCACGGCCTCCTGCTACCCCGAGTCCTGCACCGCCGCCTTCGAGATGTGCGCCGATCTCGGCTTCGACGGCGTCGAGGTCATGGTCTGGACAGATCCGGTGAGCCAGGACCCGGCGGCGCTGCGGGGGCTGTCCGACCGGTTCGGTGTGCCGATCCTCGCGATCCATGCGCCGTGCCTGCTGCTGACCCAGCGCGTCTGGAGCACGGACCCCTGGGTCAAGCTGGTGCGCGCCAAGGAGGCGGCCGAGCAGGTCGGTGCGCCGACGGTGGTGGTGCACCCGCCGTTTCGCTGGCAGCGCGACTACGCCAAGGGCTTCGTCGAGGGCATAGCCCGCATGCAGGGCGAGACCGACGTGACGTTCGCGGTCGAGAACATGTTCCCGTGGCGGGCCGGCAGCCGCGAGATCGCGGCGTACCTGCCGCACTGGGACCTGCTCGAGCTCGACGCCCCGTCCGTCACGCTCGACCTCTCGCACACCGCGGTGTCCGGGTCCGACGCCGTCGCGACGTTCGAGGCCCTCGGTGACCGGTTGGCCCACGTGCACCTGGCCGACGGCTTGGGGTCGAACAAGGACGAGCACCTGGTGCCCGGTCGCGGAGCCCAGCCCTGCGCAGAAGTCCTGGAACGGTTGGCGCACAACGGTTTCAGCGGCACGGTGGTGCTCGAGGTCAACACCCGTCGCGCGGTCAACCGCGACGAGCGCGAGGCCGACCTCGTCGAGGGCCTGGCCTTCGCCCGGCTCAACCTCGCGACGGCGGCGGGGGAGACGGTGCCGTGACCCGGCAGCTGTTCGACCACGTCGCCGAGGCGTACGACGCGGCCCGCCCGGACTATCCCGGCGAGCTCTTCGACACCCTCGAGTCGGCCCTCGGCCAGCCGCTGTTACGGGCCAGGGTGCTCGACGTGGGCGCCGGGACAGGGATCGCGACCCGGGCGTTGGCAGGTCGCGGTGCCGACGTAGTGGCTGTCGACCCCGGCCCGGGGGTGTTGTCGGTGCTGCGCTCGCGGTCGACGTCGCGGGTGCACCCGGTGCTGGGGGACGGCAACGCCCTGCCGTTGCGCGATGGCCACTTCGACCTGGTGACCTACGCCCAGTCGTTCCACTGGACCCGGCCCGAGTGCTCGCTGCCCGAGGCCGCCAGGGTGCTGCACGACCGGGGTGTGCTCGCGCTGTGGTGGAACTTCCTCGACACCGACGAGCAGTGGTACGACGAGTGGTCCGACCTCGCCGGGCTGCTCTCCGGCGGGGCTTATGACCGAGCGCAGGCCGATGTCGAGTACGCCGCCCCGGCGCGCGAGTCCGGTCTTTTCCAGTGGGTCAGCACCGTCGACCTCCCCTGGCGGCGGTCGGTCCGCATCGACGACTTCGTGACCGACATGAGCAGCCACTCCTACGTCTCGGCGATGGCTGCCGCCGAGCAGGGTCGACTGTTCGACGGGCTGCGAGCCGGTCTGCGGCGCGACCAGGGCGCCGACCCGGTCGAGATCAGGTACCGCACCCGGCTGGTCGTGGCGCGCCGGTGAGCAGGCCCGAGCCCGTCACACCCCGGCGCGGGCCGGGTCGGCGACCGGGGTCGGTGGACACCCGCGCGGTCATCCTCGCCGCGGCCCGGACCGAGTTCGCCGCCAAGGGGTACGACGCGGCGAGCGTGCGGGCGATCGCTCGCGTGGCGGCTGTCGACCCTGCGCTCGTGCACCACTTCTTCGGCACCAAGGAGCGAGTCTTCGCGGCGGCGATGGCCCTGCCGTTCACACCTGGCGACCGGCTGCCCGAGGTCCTGTCCGGTGACCGGGACGGCCTCGGGGAGCGGTTGCTGCGCATGTTCCTCGACGTCTGGGCCGACGCCGACTTCCGTGAGCCGATGCTGGCCGTCCTCCGCTCGGCCACCACCGGCGAGCGTGGCGCGGCGATGCTGCGCGAGTTCGTCGGACGCGAGCTGCTCGGGCGGGTGGCCGATGCGCTCGACCTGCCGGCGGAGGGCCGGCTGCGGCTCAACCTGGCCGCTGCGCAGATGGTCGGCATCGCGCTGCTGCGCCACGTCGTACGCATGGAGCCACTGGCCTCGGCGAGCGAGGACGAGATCGTCGCCGTCGTCGCGCCGACGATCCAGCGCTACCTGACCGGCACTTGACACCGCTGGGGCTCCAGCGCATATTCATCACATGGTGAAAAACAGCGAGAGCGGCGGTGCGGCTGTCGTCGCCCGTGAGCTCCGGGTCGACCGGGGCGGCCGGCGGGTCCTGCACGACGTCTCGTTCACGGTCCCGTCCGGCACAGTGAGCGGCCTGCTCGGTCCGAGCGGGTGCGGGAAGTCGACCCTGATGCGCTCGGTCGTGGGGGTGCAGATCGTCGCCGGTGGGTCCCTCGAGGTGCTCGGTTCTCCCGCCGGCAGCGCGGATCTGCGCTCGCGGGTCAGCTACGTGACACAGGCGCCCTCGGTCTACGCCGACCTGACGGTGCTGGAGAACCTGCGCTACTTCGCAGCCCTGCTCGGCGCCCCCCGCGGCGACGTGGAGCGGGTCGTCGCCGAGGTCGGACTGGAGAGCCATGCCGCACTGCTCACCGGCTCGCTCTCGGGTGGGCAGGGCGCCCGGGTGTCGCTTGCGGCCGCGCTGCTCGGCACCCCGGAGCTGCTCGTGCTCGACGAGCCGACGGTCGGGCTCGACCCGGTGCTCCGGCGAGATCTCTGGGCGCTCTTCCACCAGCTCGCCGAGCGGGGGAGGACGCTGCTGGTGAGCAGCCATGTCATGGACGAGGCCCAGCGCTGCCAACGGCTGCTGCTCATGCGCGACGGGCGCATCCTCGCGGACGACACGCCGTCGGGGCTGCTGGCACGCACCGGGACCGACGACGTCGAGGCGGCGTTCCTGTCGATGGTCGACGCACAGTCGTCCGTGACGGGGAACGAGGTCTCGGCATGAGCCCGCGCGCCACCCTGGCCACGACCCGGCGAGTGCTGGGCCAGCTGCGTCACGACCCGCGCACCATCGCGCTGCTGCTCGTGGTGCCGTGCGTGCTCATCTCGCTGCTCGCGTGGGTCTATGACGGCACGCCCGTCTTCGACCGGATCGGCGCACCGCTGCTGGGTGTCTTCCCTTTCGTCGTGATGTTCCTCGTCACGTCCGTCGCCACCCTGCGGGAGCGGACATCGGGCACGCTCGAGCGACTGCTCACGATGCCGATCGCCAAGCTCGACTTCCTGCTCGGCTACGCCCTGGCCTTCGGTATCCTCGCCGTGCTGCAGGCGGCCCTCGCCAGCAGCTTGTCTCTTTTCGTGCTCGGCCTGGACGTTGCCGGCCCGGCGTGGCTGCTGGTCCTGGTCGCACTGCTCGACGCGCTGCTGGGCATGGCCCTGGGGCTGCTCGTGAGCGCGTTCGCGGCCACCGAGTTCCAGGCGGTGCAGTTCCTGCCCGCCATCGTGCTGCCGCAGTTCCTGCTGTGCGGCCTGCTGGTGCCGCGCGACGACCTGCCTGGTTTCCTGCACGGCATCTCGTCGGTGCTCCCGCTGTCCTATGCCGTGGACGCCATGTCGACGGTCACGTCCTCGAGCACCGTCGGGGCGGGTGTCGTGGGCGACCTGGTCGTGGTGGCCGGTTGCATCGTGCTGGCCCTGACGCTCGGGGCGGCCACCCTGCGCCGCCGTACGCCGTGACCCGATCGACGGCGCGGCAGCAGTCCCCGCCGCTGCTGCCGCGCCGAAGCTCTCCGGCCGCTGCCCCTTGGGAAAGCTGGGCCTCCGTCAGGCGTCGCCCCTCTCGTAGCGACCGCGCCCGGTACGGCGGACCTGTCCGGACCGGACCGCTGCCTGCAGCGAGGCCCGGAACCGACCCGGGCCCCAGGTGGTCGCCGCTACCCGGCGGGCCAGCTCGTCCCGCGTGGCCGGTCCGTCGTCGAGTGCGCTCACCAGTCGCTGCACTTCCCGGGGACGTGCGCTGTCCTCGGCCGAGTAGGTCGAGCCGGTGAGGTACGGCGAGTAGCCGTAGCCGCCCTGGCCATGAGCCCGCTCCCGCTGGCGCGTCGCGGTGGCCGTGCCGGCACCCGCGCCGGCCATCTCACGCTCACGGTCACGCAGGTCGATCGAGCCGCCGCCGTCACCAGCGGCGTGGTCGTCGTGGTCCGCGTCCTCGGCGCTGAGCGGCGGGGCGACGTCCTCGAGCGAGCGCTGCGC
>JAVEDG010000078.1 GCA_030841245.1 Actinomycetota bacterium | reverse complement strand
GCGAGACGGACGGCCTCGCCACGTGCGGCCGTAGAGGCTCGACGAGTGCCGGCACGCTCCGTGCATGCGTGCCGGGGAGAGCGACCTCCCGGATCGCTGAGCTTTCGTCAGTCGACAAGGCGTGCATCCAGAGCTGGGCGGACGCCACTGCACCGGCTGCGACCGCGCCGACATAGCTCCCCCCGATGAGGATCCGCCTCATGCCCTAAGTATCACCCCAGGGCCAGACATCCGAACCCCCCTATTGCGATTCCGGGTTCACCGCGACCACGCGATTCTTGCCCTGCCGCTTCGCGCTGTAGAGAGCGAGGTCGGCCGCGGTCATCAGCTCGTCCGCCGTGCGAGCCTCGGGAAACGCCGCGACACCGAAGCTCGCGGTGGTGTGAACCTGAGCTGCGCCCACCTGGACAGCGAGCCCGGCGACTTCGACCCGAAGATTCTCCGCGAGCCCTTCGGCGCCCGGCGCATCGGTCTCGGGCAGCAGAATTGCGAATTCCTCTCCACCCAGTCGCGCCGCCAGGTCGATGCCCCGGATCCTTCCCTGCAGGACCTCGGAGAAGGCACGCAGCAACTCGTCACCGGCCTGGTGCCCGAAGAGGTCGTTGACGTCCTTGAAATCGTCGAGGTCGGCGACGATCAACGCGAGCCCGTTGCCGAAACGCTCTGCGCGCTGCAGTTCCGTGTCGAGTGACTCGCGGAAGGACCGACGGTTCGCGAGGCCCGTGAGCTCGTCTGTCACAGCCTGACGTTTGACGATTCCGTGCAGGCGCGCGTTGTCGAGCGCCACTGCGGCCTGCGCGACGAGCGAATGTGCGAGTGCGATCGACCGGTCGTCGAAGCCGGTGGGCACTGGGTGCAGGATCAGGCCGAGCTCTTCGCCCGCAATCTCCGCGCTCGCGAGCTCGAGCCGAAGCGGAGGACCTGTCCGCTCGAAGCTGCCCTCACGTGCGACCTCCTCGCCGCCGCGGATCGCGACGCCGGCGACAGCTCCTGTCGCTTCCATCGCGGCGTGCAGGATGACCGGCAGGAGCCGGTCGGGCTCGTGGGTGGAGGCCAGGGCGTCTCCGAGCAGGGCGACCACCTGCCGGGCGTCGCGGCGACGCGGCCGGATACGGGGACGCCCGGTCAGCAGATACAGGCCACGGATCAGGAGGGCGAGCGTCCCGATTGAGGCCAGAGTCGCCAGGATCAACCACAGGGTCCGCCTCCCTGCGCCCTCCCCGATCGCCGACCGTGGTGTTGCGGCCTCGAGCACGACTGGCTGCGGCATGGCGAGGAGCCTGGTCGCGAAGACGCGGTACTTCCGACCCTGGACGAGGTCGAACGCTTTGCCGACGGGCGCGTCCTGTGCCTCACGGCCGATCCGCACCCAGAGCCGGTCGGGCGCAGCAACGCCGGCGGCACTGCTGAGACGCCCGAGCAGCGCGCTGTCCACCGGGATGACCGCGACGACCCGGCCGATCGTGCGTGAGCGAGCGACCACGCGGACGGTTCGCGTGACGGACGCGGCCGGCACATGTCCGGCCAGAAGCCTCGTTCCCGCGTAGACGGCGATGTCCCCTCGGCCGCCCAGCAGGCGCCTGACGGCGCCCCGGTCGCGCCGGAGCACCGCCCGCTGCAGCGCCGGCGAAGCGGCGAGCGAGCCTGCACTGGCGTCGGCCATACCTACGAGCCCGCTGAAGCCGGCGGCCGCGGCACGGACCTCGCTCGCGAGGCGGGAATCCGCCCGGTCCAGCTCGGACGCTCCGGTGCTCAGGGCAACCACCCAGGCCGCAACGAGCACCACAAGTAGCGCTCCGAGTACGAGTAGGCCGGACACCGCAGCCCCGCTCCCCCGCGGGTGAACTGACAAGGACCCGATCCTCCCTACGTAGGATCCCTGGCTCATCCCCCGAAAGGGGGAGGCCTACGATGAATGCCGCCGTCGCCAAGCTGCGTGAGCTCGAGACCCGTGGGGACAGCCGGGCTTACATCCAGCTGGCAGGGCTCGTCGACCGACTCGAGCTCAAGGAGGGCTACACGGGCGAGCACACGGCCGCGGTCAGCCAGCTGGCCGTGGCAATCGCGACGGAGTTGGAGCTGCCGGCGGCCGAGCACCGCTGCGTCGAGTTGGGAGCTCTCCTTCATGACGTGGGCAAGCTTTCGATTCCCGATCGGGTCCTGACCAAGCCTGCTCCTCTCAACGAGCTCGAATGGGAGGCGATGCGACGTCATGCCGCCCTCGGCGAGCGCTTGCTCGCTCGTATTGTGCAGCAGGCGGACGTCCTGGCGGTGGTGCGATCGCACCACGAACGGTGGGACGGCAATGGGTATCCCGACGGCAAGCGCGGCGAGGAAATTCCGCTGGCGGCCCGGATCGTCGCCGTGGCAGACGCCTTCCAGGCCATGATCGAGCCCCGGCCGTATCGCGAGCCGCGGACGTGGGCTTCGGCCTTCGACGAGATCGCCTCGGAGTCTGGCCGCCAGTTCGACCCGGAGTGCGTGGAAGCTCTCCGGGCCGTTCTCCACTGACGCAGCAGGGAGGCGAGCGCTGCCCGCGAATACCGCTCGGGCGGCGGTGCCTTCCGAAGTCCGACGGTTGCAGGATTGCACCGCCGCTTCCCATTGGGCGCGGCGGCATCAGGCACTGACTGAGCCTCGTCCGCGGTGGGTCTCGTTGAAGCCGCGCGGCCTACCCCCTCTGCCATCTGAAAACCCCCTTTGCGGGGTGCGCTCCCCAATCCGACGTACCGACATCCCCCAAAGAGGGATTTCACCGACCCGGTGGTCGCTGAGCCTCGTGGCGAGTTTCCCGATGCCTGCGGACGCAGGCGACCTAGGAGGGCTTTAACGGTGCGCATTCTCAATTTGAAGAACAACAACAAGAAACGTGTCGCAGTAGTCGCGATCCTCGTGATCGCCGTCTCCGTGATCGGTGTGGCAATCGCAGCGTGGACGACCGGCGGCACTGGGTCGGGCCAGGCTTCGGCAGGCTCGGCAACCTCGATGACGATTTCCGCGGGGACACCGAGCACGAGTCTCTTCCCGACCGCGTCGGCGGACGTCGCCGCGACGATCAGCAACCCCAACCCTTACAAGGTGCACGTCAGCTCGATCTCGCTGGGCGCAATCACCGTCGACGGCGGCCACAGCGGCTGCAACACGGCGAGCGTCACGGTCACCTCACCGGCGGACAACAGCGGTGCCGGCTGGGATGTGCCCGCCAAGGTTGGGGCTGTCAACGGCTCGTTGGGCGTCGATCTGGCGAGCGCGGTCTCGATGACCAACGCGGCGAACGATTCGTGCCAGGGTGCGACGTTCACCGTTGCCCTGACCGCCACCGGCGCGAGCACCCCGTAGCGCTGGGATTGGCCGACGCTCGGGTGCGCGGGCGGACGTCAGAATGCCTCTCGCAGAGCAGGCTTGGAGCAGGGTCAGCCGGATCATCGTGCTGGCCCTGCTTGCACTGTCACTCACGGGTCCCGCCGTTCTTCTCGGCGATCGCACCGGGGCGGCCGCCGGGTGGCAGCTCGTGCCCACCGGATCCTCGCCCCTCGTTCGGATCACGAGCAACCACGTCACCACTGGCCTCTATCCCGGTGTCAGCAAGGAACTCATCTTGAGACTGCAGAACTCCGACCATAAGCACGGCATCGTGGTTCGTCGCGTCCGCGTCCGGGACATCGCGACGACTAACAGCGGCTGCGCGCCGACACGGCGGAACCTGGCTATCCGGCAATACAAGGGTGCACCTGTTCGAATCCCTCCGGGGCAGACACGCACCGTGAGCGCGTTCCTG
>JAVEDG010000024.1 GCA_030841245.1 Actinomycetota bacterium | reverse complement strand
CGCTGTCCGGGTGTCCGGACTCCTCCAGCGTCAGTCGGATCCGGCCGGCTCGCTCGGTAGCGAGGGGGAGGAACGCGATGTGCCCGAAGCCCGACAGGCGCAGGTTCTCACCGTCCCACCAGACGTCCTCGACCTTGGCCCGGACGGGAATCTCGTCGCGCCGCAGCCGGTAGATGTCGTCCGGGATGGCGAGGGCCGGATCGCCGCGGTACGGGTAGTCGCCGTAGACCTTCCGATGCCGTCGCACGAACGGCGTCAGCGCGGCCTCCCCGGAGTTCTCGAAGCGCACCACCTCGAGCAGCTCGGGCAGCAGCCGGCGCCGCACGAGGTGCCATTGCAACCGCTGCAACGCAGGCAGGTCGTCGAAGACGTCCGAGCCGGCCCGGTCGAAGTAGTCGTTGGCCAGGTGGAGGAACCGCTCCTGGAACGTGACGTCGCCCCTGGTCATGGACTGGAGGAAGTAGCGCAGGTCCTGCGCGGCGACGGACTTGTCGTAGAGCCGTTTCAGGGCGGTCTCGCCCCGCTCGGCCATGAAGCGGCTGATCCCGTCGACCGCGGCCACCCGGTCCTCGACCGCGCGGGGCTCGACACGTCGCTGCGTGATCGAGGCAGCCGCACCGCTGCGCGCGCGCCACAGGTAGACGGGGTGACGGATCACGTCGACCGCGCTCGCCAGGACGTGGGCCCGCAGCGTGACCGGGATGTCCTCGTACAGGACCCCTTCCGGCCAACGGAACGAGTTCTCGTCCCAGAACGTACGCCGGAACAGCTTGTTCCATGCAGTCCGGTCGTTCAGCAGTGCGGGGTGCGTGCGCACGTGCGTGCGCGCCCGGTAGGCGTTGTAGGTGCTGAAGACCATCCCCGCCTGGCGAGTGCCGGCGTTCGTGAGCCGGTGGAAGTTGCCGGTGGCGAAGTCCGAACCGGTCTTCTCCAGACTTCCGGCGAGCATCTCGTAGGCGCGAGGGGTCACGACGTCGTCGCTGTCGACAAAGGCCAGATACGTCCCTCGGGCATGCTCAGTGCCGGTGTTGCGGGCGTTGCCTAGGCCCCCGTTCCGCTGCCGGACGAGCCTGAACCGAGGGTCCTGTTCGGCGAACGCGGCAGCGATCGCTGCGCTCGAGTCGGTGGAACCGTCGTCGACCATCACGACCTCGAGGTCGGACAGAGACTGGTGCGCGAGTGACTCGAGGCATTCGGTGAGGTAGCGCTCGACGTTGTAGACCGGCACGACGACGCTGACCTGCGGCCTCGTGCCGAGCGGGTCGGACGCTGAGTCGTGAAGCGGGTCGCCGGACGTGGCGGCGGGCATGCTTGGACCTCGGACTTCCTGATTGTCTGGTTGTACGCTGGCGACGTAGGCCAGGCTGCCCCGAAGGCTACCGGCCGGTCCTTGTCGCGCCGACCCGGAGGTCAAAGGTATGTCGGCGGTACGGACCGGTCGACGATGAACGGAATGACCGGTTCGGACGGCCCGCGACAAGACGGCACGGTGACCGGAGCGGCTGACCGAGCGGCTCCCGGCGACCTGCCGGCCGGTGCCACCCCTGGCCCGGGCGAGCGCCGCGAGAAGACGCCGGAGTTGTTCGAGGACCCGCTCGGCCCGGCCTTCCCTGGCGGGCGCCACGACCCATGGCGGCGGTCCCTGCGGCTCGCCATGCTCGGCGGGGCGATCGTCCTGGTCGCCGTCCTCGTCATCGTCGTCGTGACTCCGACGAAACGGGCAGTGGTGACGACCCGCGGCACCAACCTCGCCCCGCCGCTGCGCAGTGCGCTCGTCCATGAGTTCCACCTGGGGGTCCCGGCTCCCGCCCGCGGCGTCGCCTTCGTCGAGGAGCGCGGTTTCTCCGGGAGCGCCGTGGCGCTGCGGTTCACCACCCACCCGGCCGAGGTCAACCGGCTGCTGGCCGTGATCGGGCGCACCCGGGCCGACCTGCGCCCGGCCGGACCGCCGTACGCCGTGTTCCGGTTCCACGGGCTCGAACAGGCCTGGAGCATGGGCTCGCTGACCTCGCCCGCGCTGGTCCGTGGCACCGTCCTGCGGCCGCGGCACAAACGCCCCTGGTCGACCGTGACCCTGGTCGTCTCCGGCCCGTCCCGCTCCCCGACGGTCCACCTCTTCGCGACAACAGAGCAGTGACACGGCACAGACCGGGCCGCCCGCCGGGGCGGGCCGGTAGATTCGCGGGTATGACCGGACGCGTCACCGATCCCGACCGGCTGTCACAAGCCGCCAAGGCGGCGGGTGCGGCCGACCTCGACGCCCTGCTGGTCACGCCGGGTCCGGACCTGCGCTGGCTGACCGGCTACGACGCCCTTCCCCTCGAGCGGCTCACCGCGCTCGTGGTCGACGCCTCGGGGGCCCCGTTCCTGGTCGCCCCCCGGCTCGAGGTGCCGGCCGTCATGGCGTCGCCCGCCGGTGGGCTCGGGATCGAGGTGCTCGGGTGGGAGGAGACCGAGGACCCCTACTCGCTGATCGCCTCCCGACTGCCCGCCGTACGCCGGGTGGGCGTGGCCGACCGGATGTGGGCCGAGCAGCTGATGCGGTTCCGGGCCGCGATGCCCGGCGCCGAGCAGTCTCTCGCCGGTGCGGCGCTGCGCGACCTGCGCGTGCGCAAGAGCCCCGCCGAGGTCGATGCGCTGCGCCGCGCAGGTCAGGCCATCGACAGGGTGCACCGGCGGATGGCGCAGTTCCTCCAGCCGGGCCGCACCGAGCGGGAAGCGGGCGCCGAGATCGCGCGAGCGATCCTGGACGAGGGTCATGTGAGGGTCGACTTCGTGATCGTTGGCTCCGGGCCGAACGGCGCGTCCCCCCACCACGAGGTCAGCGACCGGGTCCTCGAGCCGGGCGACCCCGTCGTCGTGGACATCGGCGGCACGACGGCCGAGGGCTACTGCTCGGACTGCACCCGGATGTACTGCCTCGGCGAGCCGGAGACGGACTTCCGGACCTACTTCCTGGTGCTGCTCGAGGCGCAGCAGGCGGCCTGCGCCCAGGCCGGTCCCGGTGTCAGCGCCGAGTCGGTCGATGCCGCCGCCCGGGCCGTGATCGCGGAGGCCGGCTACGGCGGGGCGTTCATCCACCGCACCGGTCACGGCATCGGAGTCGAGTCGCACGAGGACCCCTACATCGTCGCCGGCAACGAGACCCTGCTCGAGCCGGGCATGGCCTTCTCGATCGAGCCCGGCATCTACCAGCCCGGCCGGCACGGTGCCCGCATCGAGGACATCGTCGTGGTGACCGGCGACGGCATCGAACGGCTGAACGTGACCGACCGGGACCTCGTCGTGCTGGAGGGCTGAGCGGGTGGTGGTCGAACGCAGCCTGCCCACAGAGGAGGCAGCCGCACTCATCGGGCTCACCCGTGACATGGTGCGCGACGAGCTGGCTCCGCGCGCCGCGGAGTACGAGGCCGAGAGCCGCTTCCCCCGCGCGGTGTTCGCCACGCTGGGCAAGGCGGGCCTGCTCGGCCTGCCCTACCCCGAGGAGTACGGCGGGGGAGGCCAGCCCTACCAGGTCTACCTGCAGGTCGTCGAGGAGCTTGCCACGGTCTGGGCCACCGTCGCCGAGGGGGTCAGCGTCCACACGCTCGCCTGCTTCCCACTGGCGGCCTACGGCACCGAGGAGCAGCGGGCCAGGTGGCTGCCCGACCTGGTCGGCGGCTCCCTGCTCGGGGCCTACTGCCTGTCCGAGCCGCAGTCCGGGTCCGACGCCGCCGCGATGACGACCCGCGCGGTCCGCGACGGGGCGGACTACGTCGTCAACGGGACCAAAGCGTGGATCACGCACGGCGGAGAGGCGGACTTCTACGCCTTGCTCGCCCGGACGTCGGACGACGGGCCACGCGGCATCTCGTGCCTGCTCACACCCGGCGACGCACCCGGCCTGTCCGCCGGCCGGCCGGAGCGCAAGATGGGCTTCACCGGCTCCACGACCGCCGCGATGCGCTTCGACGACGTCCGGCTCAGTGCCGACCGGCTTCTGGGCGAGGAGGGGCAGGGCTTCAAGATCGCCCTCGCCGCGCTCGACGGCGGGCGGCTGGGCATCGCGGCGTGCGCGGTCGGACTGGCTCAGGGCGCCCTGGACGCGGCCCTGGCGTACGCCCGGACCCGGGAACAGTTCGGACGTCCGATCCTGGACTTCCAGGGGGTGTCGTTCCTGCTCGCCGACATGGCGACCGGGATCGAGGCCGGCCGGGCGCTGTACCTGGAGGCCGCGCGCCGGCGCGACCGCGGCGAGCCGTTCGGCAAGCAGGCCGCGATGGCCAAGCTGTTCTGCACCGACATGGCGATGCGGGTGACCACCGACGCGGTGCAGGTCCTCGGCGGCTATGGGTACGTCTCCGACTTCCCGGTCGAGCGCTACTTCCGCGAGGCCAAGGCGCTGCAGATCGTCGAGGGCACCAACCAGGTGCAGCGCATGGTGATCGCCCGCCACCTCACCCGTTGACGCCCTACGGTTGGCCTCGTGGAGGACATCGACCGCCAGATCGTCGACCTGCTGGTCCGCGACGGCCGGATGAGCTACACCGACCTGGGCAAGGCCACCGGCCTCTCGACGTCCGCGGTTCATCAGCGGGTCCGGCGCCTCGAGGAGCGCGGGGTGATCCGCGGGTACACGGCCGTCGTCGACGCCGAGTCGGTCGGGCTGCCGCTCACCGCGTTCATCTCGATCCGGCCGATCGACCCGAGCGCCCCGGACGACGCTCCCGAGCGGCTGCGCGGGCTGTCCGAGATCGAGGCCTGCCACTCGGTGGCGGGCGAGGAGAGCTACATCCTCAAGGTGCGCGTCCAGACCCCGGCCGACCTTGAGACGCTGCTTGCGCGGATCCGGGCAGCGGCTAACGTATCGACCCGCACCACGATCGTGCTCAGTACGCCGTACGAGTCAAGACCCCCCCAGGTGTGAGTCAAGACCACCCTGGCAACGCCTCAAGTCTCGTCACGCAGTGTGGCTATTCAGTACCCGGGGGTAATTGAATGCCTGTCGGGGGAGTACCAAGAGTTCAGCGGGGGGACCTAGACCTCGTCCCCTGCCCCGAAGGACACCACCATGCGTGCCGCGTCCCGCTGCATCGTGCTCTCGCTGTCCACCGCACTGCTCAGCATCGCCCTCCTCGCCG
>JAVEDG010000414.1 GCA_030841245.1 Actinomycetota bacterium | reverse complement strand
ACCCCGCCCCCGACCCCACCACGCCGTTGATCAAGCAGAAGTCGGTCACCTGGGCAGCGACGGGCAGTGACGAAGGAGACGACGAGTGGTCGACCAGCCGGAGCAACCGGCCGGCCCGACGCCGCCGGGCGGCACACGGTTGTGGGGCGGGCGGTTCGCCGGCGGCCCGAGCGAGGCACTGGCCCGGCTCTCGGTCAGCGTGCATTTCGACTGGCGCCTCGCGCCGTACGACCTGGCCGCCTCGCGGGCTCACGCCCGGGTCCTGCACGGCGCGGGACTGCTCACCGACGCCGACCTGGCCGCGATGCTCGGCGCGCTCGACGACCTCGACCGCGCGGTCGCCGACGGCCGGTTCCGCCCCACCGTCGAGGACGAGGACGTGCACACGGCCCTGGAGCGCGGGCTGCTCGAGCGGGTTGGCGCGCTGGGCGGCAAGCTGCGGGCCGGCCGTAGCCGCAACGACCAGGTCGCCACCGACCTGCGGCTCTACCTGCGCGACGCCGCGCGGCGGGTCGCGTCACGGGTCGCCGAGCTCGAGACCGCGCTGATCGGCCTTGCCGAGGCGCACCGCGCCACGCCGATGCCGGGGATGACCCACTTGCAGCACGCCCAGCCGGTGCTCTTCGCCCACCACCTGCTGGCGCACGTGCACGCGTTCAAGCGTGACGTCGAGCGGCTGGTCGACTGGGACGACCGCGCCGCCCTCAGCCCGCTCGGTGCGGGGGCCCTGGCCGGCTCGTCGCTGCCGCTCGACCCGGTGGCGGTCGCCGCGGAGCTCGGCTTCAGCGCTCCCATGGCCAACTCGGTCGACGCGGTGTCCGACCGCGACTTCGCCGCGGAGTTCCTCTTCGTCGCCGCGCTGCTCGGCATCCACCTGTCGCGACTGGGCGAGGAGCTCTGCCTGTGGGCGACCACGGAGTTCGGCTGGGTGGAGCTGGACGACGCGTTCGCCACCGGATCCTCGATCATGCCGCAGAAGAAGAACCCCGACATCGCCGAGCTGGCCCGCGGCAAGTCCGGCCGCCTGGTAGGGAACCTGATGTCGCTGCTGACCACACTGAAGGGGCTGCCGCTCGCCTACGACCGTGACCTGCAGGAGGACAAGGAGCCGGTCTTCGACTCCGTCGAGACGCTGCTGCTGGTGCTGCCGGCGCTCGCCGGCATGGTCGCGACCCTGCACGTGCGCGACGACCGGCTGTCCGAGGCCGCGGCGACCGGCCACGCGCTGGCCACCGACCTGGCCGAGTGGCTGGTGCGCGCCGGGGTGCCGTTCCGGGAGGCGCACGAGGTGTCCGGCCGGGCGGTCCTCCGGTGCGAGGAGCTGGGCTGCGAGCTCTGGGAGCTCTCGGACGACGACCTCGCGGCGCTCGATCCGAGGCTGACGCCGGAGGTGCGGGAGGTGCTCTCGGTGCGCGGTGCGCTCGAGGCGCGCTCGGCGTACGGCGGGACCGCGCCGGTCCGGGTCGGTGAGCAGCTCGCCGAGCTCGCCGACGCAGCCCACCGGCACGCGGCCTGGGCGGCACCGAACGGGTCCGACAGCGGTGCCGGCTGAGCATCGGCGCGGCCGCCTGCTGGCGAGGGCGTTCTTCGACCGGCCCGCGCTCGACGTCGCGCCCGGCCTGCTGGGGGCGGTCCTGGAGCACACGACCGCGGCGGGGGCGGTAGCGCTCCGGCTCACCGAGGTCGAGGCATACGAGGGTGCCGACGACCCCGGCTCGCACGCCTACCGTGGGCGCACCGAGCGCAACGCGGTGATGTTCGGGCCGCCGGGCCACGCCTACGTCTACTTCACCTACGGCATGCACTGGTGTCTCAACCTGGTCTGCGGACCGGCCGGGCGCGCCTCGGCGGTCCTGCTGCGGGCCGGGGAGGTCGTGGCCGGCCCCGACCTGGCCGCGTCCCGGCGCACGGCCGCTCGCGCGGCCCGGGAGCGCGCTCGCGGGCCGGCCCGGCTCACCGTCGCGCTGGGTGTGACCCGGGCCGAGAACGGGCTCGACGTCGTGGCGCGCGGGGGAGCGCTCACGGTCCGTCAAGGCGACCTCGTCCCGACCGACCTGGTCCGGGCCGGCCCCCGGGTCGGGCTCGCCGGGGAGGCGGCGGGGTGGCCGTGGCGCTTCTGGGCCGACGGCGAGCCCAGCGTCTCGGCGTACCGTCCGGCCGTGTCGCGTCGCCGCGCCGCGGCCGGATCGCGTCGCCGTCCGGCGCCCGCATCGGGCAGGCTGTGACCTGCACACCGTCGCGTGCGCGCCCGCGCCCGCGGCCGCGCTGCCTCGACCCCGAAGGGACAGACCGACAGTGACCGGCGCCGACGAGCTCCTCGACGACCTGCAGTGGCGCGGCCTCATCGCCCTGAGCACCGACCTCGGTGCCCTGCGCGAGGCCCTCGAGGCGGGCTCGGTCACCTACTACGTGGGCTTCGACCCGACGTCGCCGAGCCTGCACCACGGTCACCTGGTCCAGGTGCTCACGGCCCGGCGTCTCCAGCAGGCGGGCCACCGGCCGCTGGCGCTCGTCGGCGGGTCGACCGGCCTGATCGGGGACCCCAGGCCGACCTCCGAGCGGATGCTGAACACCAAGGAGACGGTGGCCTCCTGGGTGGAGACCATCAGGGCTCAGATCGAGCCCTTCCTGTCCTTCGACGGCGACAACGCCGCGGTCCTGGTGAACAACCTCGACTGGACCGCGCCCATGTCGGCGATCGACTTCCTTCGCGACGTGGGCAAGCACTTCCGGGTCAACAAGATGATCACCAAGGACGCCGTGTCCGTGCGGCTGCACTCCGAGCAGGGGATCTCCTACACCGAGTTCAGCTACCAGCTCCTGCAGGCGCTGGATTTCCTCGAGCTGCACCGGCGGCACGGCTGCATCCTGCAGTTCGGGGGGAGCGACCAGTGGGGGAACATCACTGCCGGGCTGGACCTCATCCACCGGGTCGAGAACGTGCCGGTGCACGCGTTCGCCACGCCGCTGCTGACGCGGGCCGACGGGAGCAAGTTCAGCGCCAGCGAGGGCGCGGCCCTGTGGCTCGATCCCGGGCTCACCTCGCCGTACGCCTTCTACCAGTTCTGGCTCAACACCGACGACCGCGACATCTCCCGCTACATGCGGGTGCTGTCGTTCAAGTCGCGTGCCGAGCTGGAGGAGCTGGAGCAGGTGACCGCGGAGCGGCCGCAGGCCCGCACCGCGCAGCGGGC
>JAVEDG010000412.1 GCA_030841245.1 Actinomycetota bacterium | reverse complement strand
CGGCGAGTCCGAGGAGTTCCGCGTCTTCCTGACGCTTCTGACCCGCTCGCTGGAGGAGGACCCGCAGCGCTGGACGAACGTCGCCGCCGACATCAAGGGCGTCTCGGAGGAGACGACGACCGGCGTGCACCGGCTCTACGACTTCGCGCGCAGCGGCACGCTGCTGTTCCCGGCGATCAACGTCAACGACGCCGTCACCAAGTCGAAGTTCGACAACAAGTACGGCTGCCGGCACTCGCTGATCGACGGCATCAACCGCGCCACCGACGTGCTGATCGGCGGCAAGGTCGCGCTCGTCTTCGGCTACGGGGACGTCGGCAAGGGCTGCGCCGAGTCACTGCGCGGCCAGGGGGCGCGGGTCATCGTCACCGAGATCGACCCCATCTGCGCGCTGCAGGCGGCCATGGACGGCTACCAGGTGGCCACCCTCGACGACGTCGTCGAGACCGCCGACATCTTCGTCACGGCGACCGGCAACCGGGACATCATCACTGCCGCCGACATGGGTCGGATGAAGCACCAGGCGATCGTCGGCAACATCGGGCACTTCGACAACGAGATCGACATGGCGGGCCTCGCCCGCACCGAGGGGGTCCGTCGTACGAGGATCAAGCCGCAGGTCGACGAGTGGACCTTCGCCGACGGGCACTCGATCATCGTCCTGTCGGAGGGCCGGCTGCTCAACCTCGGCAACGCCACCGGGCACCCGAGCTTCGTCATGTCGAACTCGTTCTCCAACCAGGTGATCGCCCAGATCGAGCTGTTCACCAAGAACGACCAGTACGAGCGGTCGGTCTACACCCTGCCCAAGCACCTGGACGAGAAGGTCGCGAGGCTGCACCTGGATGCGCTGGGGGTCAGGCTCACCACGTTGTCGAAGGCGCAGGCGGAGTACATCGGCGTGGACGTCGAGGGGCCGTACAAGCCCGACCACTACCGCTACTGACGCGGCAGGCGGCGGTCTCGGCCGGCTCGCACATCGTGGCCGCGGGCGGCGCTCTCTGTCAGGGGGTGCTGCCGCGGACGATGCCTGCGGCGATGTCGCGCAGCTTGCGGTTGAGCCGCTGGGAGGCGGAGGACAGGATCGCGAACGCTTCATCGGAGCTGATCCTGTGGGTGGCCATCAGCAGTCCGACGGCCACGCCGATCTCGCGGTTGGTCTCGAGCCCGGCCTGCAGCTGGTCGGCCCGTTCCGACTGTGCCGCGCCCGAGACCGCCACGGAGGCGAAGCTGGCGAGGATCACGGCGACCTCGGTGGACGCGTCGGTGAATGCGTCGGTCCGGTCGGCGAAGAGGTTCAGGGCGCCGCCACGCCGACCGTCGAGCACCAGCGGGACCGCGAGCATCGCCCGGACCGGTGTCTGCGCGACCACCAGCTCGGCCAGCCTCGGCCAGGCGCTGTCCTTGGTGATGTCGTTGTCGAGCCGCCAGACCTGCTCCGCACTCGCCTCGATGCACGGCCCCTCACCGACCTGGTCCTGCAGGCGGTCGATGTGGCGCATGACGTCGTCGGTGGTCGCGGCCGTCGTGAAGTGTTCGCCAGACAGCACGCCGATCGCGGCGCGGTCGCAGCCCTCGACGACCTGACGGGCCGCGGCGACGAGCACCCGGTACGTCTCCTCGACGGTGTGCCCTCCGCGCAGGGTGTCGGCGATCGCGGCGAAATGCTCGTGCGCACGCGGCTCGTTGTCGGTCACGGCGGTCTCCGAGTCTCTGGCCCGACCCCCGGCACAGGGTGGGCTGCTCGGCTGACGCTACGACACCCGCCGGGCGAGCCGGGCGGCATCCCGCGGATGCGCGGTCAGCCCGGCGGGGCGAAGGGGTTGTCGTCCGACGACGGCGCCGCCCCGGGAGCGGGCTCGTTCCCCGGCGCGGACGGCGGTGCGGGCGGAGGGGTCGCGGGCGCCTGTCGCCCCCACGGCGGCTGCTGTGCCGACGGCGGCTGCTGCCCCCACGGCGGCTGCTGGCTCCACGGAGGTTGCTGCCCCCACGGCGGCTGTGGCCCCTGCGACTGCGGGGCCATCCGCATCAGCTCGCGTCGGCGCCGCTCGGCCAGCACTCCCGAGAGGACGGCCCAGGCCGGGGCTCCGTCCGGTGGCCACGACCCGGTCGCGACCCGGATCTGGTCGAGGAGCCGGGCCCCCATCGTCGCTCGCACCTGCGGGTCGAGCTCGCCGATGCGTGCGAGGTACTGCCGTGCCGCGAGGGCGAGGTCGTCGGGCACTCGCGACAGGTCCAGCCGGCTCGCCCAGTCGGCGAGCGGTGGCGGCATGGTAGGCATGACGTGCGCGGTCGCCGGCATCCGCTCGCGCACGACGACCGTGCCGGCGAGGAAGTCACCCAGTCGTTTGCCCCGGGACGAGGCGAGCGAGCAGATCAGGGCCAGCGCGCCCCAGGTGATCCAGAACTCCGGTACCGCCAGCAGCCCGCGTACGAGGGCCTGGCGGAAGCGGATCGGACCCCCGTCCTCGCGTACGACGCGCAACCCGAGAGCGAGCTTGCCCAGGGAGCGGCCCCGGGTCAGCGTCTCGAAGACGACCGGGTAGCCGACGACGACGGCGACCGAGGTCACCAGTGCGATCGCGGCGGCCAGAGCGGTGTCGACCCCGGTGAGCAGGACGCTGCCGAGCAACAGCTCGACCGTCACGAGCAGGACGACCTGCACTACGAGGTCCATCGCGATCGCCACCGCACGGCTGGCGAGCTTTGCCAACCGCAGGTCGAGGACGACCGCCTCGCCCGTCACCAGCTCGGTCACGCGCTCTCCTGTTCGGTCGCCGATGCACGCGGCTGCCCGGCTCCGTGCCAGGCTAGTGCCGATGGATGTCGACGCGTACGTCACTGCGCACCAGGGTGAGTGGCGCCGGCTCGACCAGCTGGCCCGTCGCCGCCGGCGCCTGTCCGGTGCGGAGGCCGACGAGCTGGTCGGCCTCTACCAGCGCGTCGCGACGCACCTGTCGGTGATCCAGTCGTCCTCCCCGGACGCCGCGCTCGTCGCACACCTCTCGACCCTCGTCGCCCGGGCGAGGGCCGCGGTCGCGGGGTCGCACACGCCGGCCCGCAAGGACATCGCCCGGTTCTTCACCGACGTCTACCCGGCCGCCGTCTACCGGGCCGCGCCATGGTGGGTCTCGGTGGGCGTGGTGTTCCTGCTGGTTTCCTACGTCGTCGGTGTGTGGGTCGGGACCCACCCGTCGGTGCAGGCGAGCATTGCGACGAAGAGGGAGGTGCGACAGCTGGTGGACCACGACTTCCAGCACTATTACTCGTCGAACCCGGCCGGCTCGTTCGCCGCCCAGGTGGCCACGAACAACGCCTGGGTCACCGCGCTGGTGCTCGCGTTCGGCGTGTTGATCCTCCCGGTGCTGTGGATCCTCTGGACCAACGCGCTCAACGTCGGGATCGACGGTGGGCTGATGGCGGCAGGCGGCAAGACGGACCTCTTCTTCGGCCTGATCCTGCCGCACGGGCTGCTCGAGCTGACCTGCGTGTTCATCGCGTCGGGGGCAGGTCTGCGGCTGGGCTGGGCGTGGATCGACCCGGGGCCGCGGTCCCGGTCGCAGGCCCTGATGCAGACGGGTCTCGCAGCCGGCGCCATCGCGATCGGGCTGGCCTGCACCCTGGCGGTCTCCGGCGTGCTCGAGGCGTTCGTCACCCCGTCGGAGCTACCGACCTGGGCGCGGGTGGCGATCGGCACCAGCGTGTGGGCCAGCTTCCTCAGCTACGTCTTCGTGCTGGGTGGGCGCGCTGCTCGGGGCGGCGAGACCGGCGCGGTGAGCGGGGCCGGCGCGACCGACACTGCACCGGTTGCCGCCTGAACCCCGCCGAGCCACCTCGCGGCGCCACCTCCGCGAGGCGCCCGCTTACCGGCCGGCTACAGGCGGCCGGCCGCCTTCAGCGACAGGTATCGGTCGGCCAGCGCGGGGGGCAGTGCCTCGGGCGGCGCGTCCACGACCTCGGCCCCGCGGCGTCGCAGCAGCTCGGCCAGCCGTTCCCTGTCCAGCTGTGCGCGCTCAGCAGCGGCAGCGCCGTACACCGACTCGGCGTCCCCCCTTCCGCGTCGCATGGCCTCGACCCGCGGGTCGCCGACGGAGGCCACCAGCAGCCGGTGGCGCTGGACCACCCTCGCCAGTACGGGCAGCAGCCCCTCCTCGACGGGCGCCGGGTCCAGTGCGGTGAGTAGCACGACGAGCGACCGACGCGGCCAGCGCGTCATGACCTCGGCGACCATCCCGGCGTAGTCGGGCTCCACCAGGGTGGGCTCGATCGGAGCCATCGCCTCCACGAGCCGGGGCAGCAGCGTCGTCGGGCCGGCGCCCTCGACCCGGGCGCGCACCCGGCGGTCGTAGGCGAGCAGGTCGACCCGGTCGCCGGCGCGCGATGCCAGCGCGGCGAGCAGCAGCGCCGCATCCATGGCGGCGTCCAGTCGCGGGGCGTCCCCCACCCGGCCGGCCGACGTGCGGCCGGTGTCGAGCACGAGGACGATGCGCCGGTCCCGCTCGGGTCGCCAGGTCCGGACCACGACGTCGGCGGCGCGGGCGGAGGCCCGCCAGTCGATGGAGCGGACGTCGTCGCCCACGACGTACTCCCGCAACGAGTCGAACTCGGTGCCTTGACCGCGCACCAGCGCGGCGGCCCGGCCATCGAGCTCGCGGAGCCGGGACAGGGCCGCGGGCAGGTGACGTCGCGAGTGGAACGGCGGCAGCACCCGCACCCGCCAGGGCACCCCCTGCCAGCCCTGGCGGGCGGCCAGGCCGAGTGGACCGACCGAGCGGACCGTCACCCGGTGCGCCGGGCGGTCGCCACGACGGGTCGGCTCCAGGACCGTGGTGACCCGGGCCCGCTCTCCCGGTCTGAGGTCCACCGGGTGGCGCGTCACTGCGGCGCCGGCACTCGGTGGCCAGGCGTCGCGCAGCAGGCCCCGGACGCGCCGCCCGGACGGGTTCGCGACGGTGAGAGCGACCTCGGCGACCTCCCCGAGGCGTACGGCGGTGTCCCCGGTGCGGCTCATGACGAGCGGGCGGACCGGTCCGGCCAGGGCCACGTCGGTGGCGAGCAGCACGAGGAGCAGCCCGGTGTCCGCCAGCAGTCCCAGGGCGGACGGGACCAGCAGCCCGACGACCAGCGCACCGGCCAGCGCGACCAGGCCGGCCCGGCCGGTCAGCGCCACGGCACCGCTCCTCGGTTCGCTCGCGTCATCGCGGGACTGCCACCGAGCCCAGCACCTGCTCCAGCACGGCGTCGGCGGTCACGCCCTCGAGCTCGGCCTCGGGACGCAGCTCGACTCTGTGCCGCAGGGTCGGGCGGGCCAGCGCCTTCACGTCGTCCGGGCTCACGTAGTCGCGGCCGGACAGCCAGGCCCAGGCCCGAGCCGTCGACATCAGCGCTGTGGCTCCGCGCGGCGACACCCCGAGCCGTAGCGACGGCGACTCACGCGTGGCGCGGGCCAGGTCGACCACGTAGCCGAGCACCTCCGGCGACAGCCGGACGTCGCGGACGCCGGCGCGGGCCGCCGCCAGGTCGCGGACCCCCGCCACCGGGCGCAGGCCCGCGGCGGCCAGGTCGCGCGGGTCGAAACCGTCGGCGTGGCGTTGCAGCACGCCGATCTCGTCGTCGCGCGCCGGCAGCGGCATGGTGATCTTGAGCAGGAACCGGTCGAGCTGTGCTTCGGGCAGCGGGTAGGTGCCCTCGTACTCCACGGGGTTCTGGGTGGCGACGACGACGAACGGGTCCGGCAGCGCCCGCGGCGCGCCCTCGACCGAGACCTGCCGCTCCTCCATCGCCTCGAGCAGGGCGGCCTGCGTCTTGGGCGGCGTCCGGTTGATCTCGTCGGCCAGCAGCAGGTTGGTGAACACCGGTCCGGTGCGGAACGAGAACTCGCCCGAGCGCGCGTCGTAGATCAGCGAGCCGGTCACGTCACCGGGCATCAGGTCGGGGGTGAACTGGACCCGCTTGGTGTCCACCGAGAGGGCCGCCGCCAGCGCCCGGACCAGCAGCGTCTTGGCCACGCCGGGCACGCCCTCGAGCAGCACGTGGCCGCGGCACAGCAGTGCGATCACCAGACCAGTCACCGCGGCGTCCTGCCCTACAACCGCCTTGGCCACCTCGGTGCGCAGGCTGCGCAATGACGCGCGCGCACCCGCGTCGGCCGAGGGCGCGGCGGCGGTCGAGCCGGACTGGTCCCCGGCCGAGCCGGACTGGTCCCCGGTCGGGTCGGACTGGTCCGCGACCGGGTCGGTGCTGCTCGGATCAGGGCCGGTCGGGTCGCTGGCAGGCAGGTCGGTCACGGGCGGCGTCCCTCTCTGTCGGTACGGCCTTCTCGGTCGGTATGGCGTTGCAGGGCCTCACGCTCGAGGCGCTCGAGGTCGTCGGCGAGGCGCACGAGCGCGCCGTCGTCGCGGGGGACGGCTCCGTACAACAGGGAGCCGACCTCGGTCACGGTGCGACCGCTGCGCCGGGCCACCGCGTCGACCACGTCGGTGCGGCCGGAGCGGGCCGGCAGCCCGACCGAGAGCCGGCGACGGGTCCCGTCGCGCAGCGCCTCCGCGGCGCGGTCGCGGGCCCCGCCGCGGCGGTAGAGCC
>JAVEDG010000408.1 GCA_030841245.1 Actinomycetota bacterium | reverse complement strand
CGTCGTGGTAGCCGGGTTCCGGCAGCACGATCCCGACGTTGGTCAGCGCCGGTTCGCACAGCACGGCGGCGACGTCCCCGGCAGCGAGCGCCCTCTCGAGCCCCTCCACGTCGTTGAACTCGACCACTCTGGTCGTCTCGGCCGGGTCGACGGGGGCGCCGATGTTGCCGCGCCGCGTGACCGTGCGCCCGGACGGCTCCACCGTCGCGAACGTCTCGTCGACGCTGCCGTGGTAGCAGTAGTCGTGGACGACGATCTTCGAGCGGCCGGTCACATGGCGCGCGTACCGGATCGCATGGCGGTTGGCGTCGGTCGCCGACAGGGTGAACTGCCAGAGCGGCATGCCGAAGCGCCGGCGGAGCTCCTCGGCCACCACCAAGGAGTCCTCGCTCGGCAGCATCGTGGTGATCCCCCGAGCCAGCTGGGCGCGGACCGCCTCGACCGTGGGAGCCGGGGAGTGACCGGTCATCGCGCCGGTGTCCCCGAGGCAGAAGTCGACGTACTCGTGGCCGTCGACGTCGGTGAACCGGGCCCCGGACGCCTGGTCGACGTAGACCGGGAACCCGCCCGGCCACTTGGCCATCCAGCTCATGGGGACCCCGCCCGGCATCAGCGCGAGGGCCCGCTCGAAGAGGTCGCGCGAGCGAGGATGGCGGGACAGGAAGGCGCTGCGTTCGTCTTCGGTCAGGGCGGCGACGCGTCCCGGATCGATCGTGGGCATGGCCAGACCGTAGCGGCGGGACTCCCGGGGCCTTCGACCGGCGGGGGTGAGGGACCGGGGGCCGGCGTCCCCTGCCGCGTGCCGGCCCCCGTCCAACGCGAGGGCTTCCCTCGCGGACGGTCTTCAATCCCGACGCGAAGCCAATTCCCCGCGCAACTAGGCTCTGCGCGTGACCCGGCCCGGCGCCCCGCCACCTCCGGAGGCCACCCGGGAGGCGGCGACGGCCCGGCCCGCGGCCCCCGGGACCCCCTTGCGGCTGCAGGTCCGCCGGACCCTGCTGATCGCTTTCCTGGTCGCCTTCATGGCGCTGTGCGGACTCCTGCTCCTGGCAGCGGTGTCAGGAGACACAGGGGTCAGGGGATTCCTTGTCGGCATCGCGCTGGCCGTCCTGCCGCTGCCGGTCGTGCTCGCAGCGTTCAGCTGGCTGGACCGCTACGAGCCGGAGCCCCGCGGGCTGCTTGCTTTCGCCTTCTTCTGGGGCGCCACGGTGGCGGCGCTGGCCGCGGCCGTGCTGAACACGGCGAGCACCATCGCGGTCGCCCGCACGGTCGGGCCCGGGCAGAACGTCGCGGTGACCGCCGTGTTCGTCGCACCGTGGGTGGAGGAGGCCGCGAAGGGCGCCGCGATCCTCGCGGTCCTGCTGTTCCGGCGGCGGGAGTTCGACGGCGTCGTGGACGGCATCGTCCTCGCCGGCCTGACCGGGGTCGGGTTCGCGTTCACCGAGAACGTCCTCTACTTCGGCCGGGCGTTCCTGCAGGGCAGTCACGACCTCGGGCTCAGCGGGGGGTTCTTCGCCGTTGGGGCGACCTTCCTCCTGCGCGGTGTCCTGGCACCGTTCGCCCACCCGCTCTTCACGGCGATGACCGGCATCGGCCTGGGCATCGCCGCGCGGGCCAGGCCCGGGCCGACCCGCTGGCTGCCGCCGATCGGGGGCTACCTGGTCGCCGTCGGCCTGCACGCGATCTGGAACCTGGCGTCCCTGAGCGGGCTCCGCGGCTTCGTGACCGGATACGTGGTCGTGATGATCCCTGCCTTTGCCGTGGCGGTGGCGGTCGCGACCTGGTCACGCCGGCGCGAGGGCGACACCGTCGCGGCGCGCTTGCCTGCGTACGTCGACGCCGGCTGGCTCGCCCAGGGCGATGTCGACATGCTCGCGTCGATGCCGTTGCGAAAGCAGGCCGTGCACTGGGCCGAGTCGACGCAAGGCGTGGGTGCCGCTCGCCGGATGCGGGACTTCCAGCACGCGGCGACCGAACTGGCTTTTCTGCGCGACCGTGCCGAGCGGCTCGGTCCTGCTGCCGACTTCGCGGTGCGGGAACGGAGCCTGCTGGCCGAGGTCGCCCAGCACCGCGCGGCCCTGGCGGGTGCCGGCGGTTGAAACGCCGTACTCAGGTCAACCGGGTCAGCATCTCGTCGAACCAGCCCGTCCGGGCGAGCCGAGTGTGCAGGTCGAGGACGTCGTCATGGGTGAACACCGGCCCGCATGGTGGGCACTCCGGGTGTCCGACGATCGGCTCGGACAGGGCGAGGTAGCTGACCCCTGCCGACACCAGCGCCGCAACGGATGCTGCGTCGACCTGCTGGACCACCGTGGCGGCGCAGAACAGGCAGGTGTACAGCAGCTCGCCGCTCTCGCTGTGCCCGACGTCGACCCGGACCATCAGGTGCCGTGACGAGACGGTGACCTCGGCGGCGCACGCCGTACACGTGAGTGCGATGCGCGACATCCGAACCTCCCTCGGTGGTGATCACACGATGTCGCACCCTGCTGGCGAATCACTTGCGAAACACTTGATACGCCACGGAATTTCGTCAGAAGGCGGGTCGAGATGTCGGCGTTGGCCGGAATCCTGCCGGTTGTCCTCCGCGTTCGAAAGGCGCGGTCGCCAAGCACACCTAGTCGTTGACGAGCCGCACCCTGGGGTCGATGAACGCATAGAGCAGGTCGACGACGAGGTTCGCGAAGATGACGAATGCCGCAGCCACCAGGGTGGTCGCGGTGATCACGGGCAGGTCGGAGTCCAGGACCGACTGGATCGACAGCTTGCCGATGCCGTCGAGGTTGAACACCTGCTCGATGATGATGGCTCCCCCGAGCAGG
>JAVEDG010000406.1 GCA_030841245.1 Actinomycetota bacterium | reverse complement strand
GTAGTCGAACTGTGCCGGGATCATGCCGACTCACCTCCTGCCGTGCTCTCCGTGCTCGCCCCGCCGTAGGCCACCGTCCCGGCCGCGGCTCGCTCACCGCCGGAGGACCTGTCCTGGATCGCGCGCCACACACGTTCGGGTGTGCAGGCCATCCGGATGTCGTCGACTCCCAGGTGACGCAGGGCGTCGACGATGGCGTTGACCACCGCGGGTGTCGACGCGATGGTGCCGGCCTCCCCGACCCCCTTGACGCCCAACGGATGCGTGGTCGACGGGGTCTCGGTGCGGTCGCTCTGGAAGGACGGCAGGTCCGGCGCCGCGGGCACCAGGTAGTCGACCAGTGACCCGGTCACCAGGTTGCCGTCCGCGTCGAACACGGCCTCCTCGTAGAGCGCCTGCGCGATGCCCTGTGCGATGCCGCCGTGCACCTGGCCCTCGACGATCATCGGGTTGATTACCGTGCCGACATCGTCGACGCAGACGTAGGACCGGATCTTCGACATGCCGGTCTCGGTGTCCACCTCGACCGCGCACAGGTGGGTGCCGTGCGGGAACGAGAACGCCTGCGGGTCGATCGTCGCGACGCCCTGCAGCGTCGGCTCCGCGCCGTCGGGCAGGTCGTGAGAGGTGAACGCCTCGAACGCGACCTCCTGGATCGTCTTGGCCGACGTCGGTGAGCCCTTGACGCGGAACGACCCGTCGACGAACTCGATGTCGGCTGCATCGGCCTCGAGCATGTGCGCCGCGACGACCTTGGCCTTCTCGACGACGTTCTGCGACGCCTTCACGAGCGCCAGTCCGCCGACGGTCACCGAACGTGAGCCGTACGTGTCCATGCCGTACGGCGCGGTGGCGGTGTCGCCGTGGATCACCACGATGTCGTCCGGGTCGATGCCGAGCTGGTCGCCGACGATCTGGCTCCATGCCGTCTCGTGGCCCTGGCCGTGCGGCGAGGTGCCGGTGACGACCTCGACCTTGCCGGTCGGCAGCACCCGGATCGTGGCGTGCTCCCACCCGCCCGCGACGTACTTGAGCGCGGACAGGACGCGCGAGGGCGCCAGCCCGCACATCTCGGTGTACGTCGAGATGCCGATGCCGAGCTGCACCGGGTCGTTCGCCTCACGGCGCTTGGCCTGCTCGGCCCGCAGCCCGTCGTAGTCGAACATCGCGACTGCCTTGTCGGTCGCGGCCTCGTAGTTGCCGCTGTCGTAGGTCATCCCCGAGATCGTGTCGTAGGGGAACTCGTCGTGGGTGATCCAGTTCTTCTTCCGCAGCTCGAGCGGGTCCATCTCCAGCTCGGCGGCCAGGTCGTCCATCAGCCGCTCCACGGCGTACGTCGCCTCCGGGCGCCCCGCGCCGCGGTAGGCGTCGGTCGGCGTCGTGGTGGTGAAGACGCCCGTGCAGGTGAAGTCGTAGGCCTCCATCTTGTAGATCGAGTGGTACATCCAGGCGCCGAGCAGCGGGATGCCGGGCGTGATGATCATCATGTAGGCGCCCATGTTGGCGACCAGGTCGACCCGCATCCCGAGGATCGTCCCGTCGTTGTTGACCGCGAACTCCACCTCCTGCAGCTGGTCCCGGCCGTGGTGGGTCGCCTGCGCGTTCTCGCTGCGTGTCTCGACCCACTTGACCGGCCGGCCGATCTGCAGGGCGACGACCGCCGCGATCGTCTCCTCCCGGTAGAACTGCAGCTTCGAGCCGAAGCCGCCGCCCACGTCCGGTGCGATGACACGCAGCTTGTGCTCGGGGATGCCCGCGGTCAGCGAGAGCAGCACCCGCACGATGTGCGGGATCTGGGTCGAGGACCACAGCGTGAGCTCGCCCTCGGCACCGGTCGGCGCCGCGACCACCGCACGCGGCTCCATCGGCATCGGGATGAGCCGCTGGTTGACGTAGTGCCTGGTGAAGACCCGGTCCGCCTTCGCCTTGGCCGCGTCGTAGTCCCCGCCGCCCAGCTTCCACGTGTACGACGTGTTGGTGCCGAGCTCGGCGTGCACCAGGTCGGCGCCTTCGGCCATCGCGGCCCGCATGTCCAGCACCGGCGGCAGCGGCTCGTAGTCGACGTCGATCGCCTCCAGCGCGTCCGCCGCGGCGTAGCGGTCGGAGGCCACCACGACCGCCACGCACTCACCGACGAAACGGACCTCGTCCTTGGCCAGGCCGGGGAAGGCAGGGATCTTGATGTCGTCGGTGACCGGCCAGACGCACGGCTGCGAGCCGAGCTTGTCGCCGATCTCGTTCGCCGAGAACGCAGCGACGACACCGGGCCGGGTCAGAGCCGGCGACACGTCGATGCGCGTGATCCGGGCGTGCGCCATCGGGCTGCGCAGGATGGCCATGTAGAGCAGGCCGGGGAGGTTGATGTTGTCGGTCCACGTGGTCCGGCCCGTGACGAGCCGCGCGTCCTCCTTGCGGCGCAGCGACGTGCCGACCGAGGCCTGCCGGACAGCGGTGTCGGCGGTCACCGGGCACCTCCCTCGGCAGCTGCCATCTGCACGGCCTTGACGATGTTGTGATAGCCCGTGCACCGGCAGAGGTTGCCCTCCAGCCCGTCGCGGATCTCCTCCTCGCTGGGGTTCGGGTTGTTGCTGAGCAGGTCCACCGCGGCCATGATCATCCCCGGCGTGCAGTAGCCGCACTGGAGCGCATGGCACTCCTTGAACGCCTTCTGCATCGGGTGCCACTCACCGTTGGCCAGACCTTCGATGGTCGTCACCTCGCTGCCGTCGGCCTGCACCGCCAGCACCGCGCACGACTTCACACTGCGCCCGTCGAGCTGCACGGTGCAGGCGCCGCAGTTGCTGGTGTCGCAGCCCACCGGCGTCCCGACCTTGCCGACCCGTTCCCGCAGATAGTGCACCAGCAGCAGCCGAGGCTCGACCTCGTCCTCGCAGCGCTGCCCGTCGACAGTGACCTGGATCCGGACCATCACCACTCCCTCACGAGACGTGAGAGGACCCGGCGCGCAGGGGCGACTCCGGACCCCTCTCTGCGAGAGCCAACCACCTCCACGCCGCACACGGAAGCCCCTGCTGACTGCCCGTTCAGGACCTCGCGTCGGCAATCGCGCGCCAGACTCGCTCGGGGGTGCACGGCACCGGGACCTCCGTCACGCCGAGATGCCGCACCGCGTCGTGCACCGCGTTCACCACGGCGGCGAGCGAGCCGATCGCTCCGGCCTCGCCGGCGCCCTTGACGCCGAGCGGCGTGGCGGGCGAGGGCGTGCAGGTGCGGTCCGTGACGAAGGCGGGCAGGTCGGGGGCGGCGGGCGGTGTCAGATCCACCAGGGTCGCCGTGACCAGGTTGCCGGACTCGTCGTACGCGGCTTCCTCGTAGAGCGCCTCGCCGATCCCCTGCGCGACACCGCCGTGCACCTGCCCGTCGACGATCAGCGGGTTCACGACCACGCCGACGTCGTCCACCGCGACATAGCGGCGCAACCGGACGAAGCCGGTCTGGGTGTCCACCTCGGCGGCCACCAGGTGCGTGCCGTGGGGGTAGGTCAGCGTGCCGCTACGGCTGCCGCACACCGAGGGCAGCCCCGGCTCGGCACCTCCGACCCCGTCGTACGAGGCCAGCGCCACCTCGCGCAGCGGCACGGTGGCGCTCGGCACGCCCTTGACGTGGAAGGCGCCGTCGACGAGCTCGAGATCCGAGGCATCGGCCTCGAGCAGCTCAGCCGCGACCGCTCTCGCCTTGCGGCGGGTCTCGGTGGCGGCCTGGTGCACCGCGGCGCCGACGACGACCAGCGAGCGGGAGCCGTAGCTGTCGAAGCCGAGCGGCGCCATCGCGGTGTCGCCATGGATGACCCGCACCTGGTCGACGGGCACGCCGAGGACGTCCTCCACCAGCTGGCTCCACGAGGTGGCGTGGCCGGTGCCGTACGGCGAGGAGCCGACCGCGACCTCCGCGCCGCCGGTCGGCAGCAGCCGGACCGACGCGGCCTCGCGGGCGTCCTTGCTGATCTCGATCGAGCCGCCGCACACCTCGACGTAGGTGCAGACGCCGATGCCGAGCTGCACCGGGTCGGTCCGGTCGCGTCGGGCCTGCTGCTCGGCGCGCAACCCGGCGTAGTCGAGGAGGTCGAGCGCGCGGTCCGTCGCCGCCGCGTGGTCCCCGATGTCGTACGTCTCGCCGCCGAGCGACTCGTAGGGGAACTCGGTGACCCAGTTGCGCCGCCGCAGCTCGACCGGGTCGACACCGAGCTCGGCGGCGACCTCGTCGACCGCGCGCTCGATGGCGAAGGTGGCCTCCGGTCGGCCCGCGCCGCGGTAGGCGCCGACTGGAGCGCGGTTGGTGAGCACGGCGGCGCCGGTCAGGGCGAACGCCTCGAAGCGGTAGATGCCGGGATACATCCCGGCACCACCGATCGCCGACCCCGGTCCGACCGGGCTGTAGTAGGCGCCGACGTCGGAGAGGAGGTCGACCTTCAGCGCCAGCAGCCGGCCCTCGCTCGTCGCGCCGATCGTGACGTCCTGCTCGACGACGCGACCGTGCGCCGTCGTGGCCAGGTCTTCCGACCTGGTGGCCGTCCACCCGACCGGCCGGCCGAGTCGCCGGGCGACCTCGAGCACGATGATGTCCTCGGCGTAGGTGCACACCTTGCCGCCGAAGGCTCCGCCGACGTCGGGCGCGATCACCCGCAGCCGGTCGGCCGGGATGCCCGTCGCCTCGGCGAG
>JAVEDG010000405.1 GCA_030841245.1 Actinomycetota bacterium | reverse complement strand
AGCCGCACTGCACCGCGCCCTCGTCGAGGAACGCCTGCTGCACGTCGGTGAGCGACGCGTCGGCGGTCAGCCCCTCCACCGTCACCACGTCGCGCCCCTCGGCCGCTGCGGCGGCCACCAGGCAGGCGCAGACGAGGACCGAGTCGAGCAGCACCGAGCAGGACCCGCACTCCCCCTGCTCACAGGCGTTCTTGGCGCCGGGGAGGCCGAGGCGCTCGCGCAGCACGTAGAGCAGGTTCTCGCCCGGCCACGCGTCCTGGACGACTCGTTCGGCGCCATTGACCGTCAGCCGGAACGTCACTGTCCCGCCCACGCCCACCCCCCGTCAGTCCCGTGATCGTGAAGGATCCCAGTCCTGGAGCAGGGGCAATCCTTCACGATCACGGTGACTCCGGTTCCTGGAAGGCGCGGCGCACGGCGCGGGCGGCGCAGACGGCCACGGCACGGCGCCGGTACGCCGCGGTCGACCGGTGGTCGTCGATCGGCGACGTGGCCTGCGCCACGAGCTCGCCGAACTGCGCGGCGACCTCGCCCGTCGGGTCGTCCATGCGGGCGCGCTCCCAATCCACCAGCGCCCCGACGTACTCCTCAGCGAGCGGCGCGCGCACGGGCACCGGAGCCGCCGAGCCGACACCGACCCGTACCGTGTGACCGTCGAGGTCGACAACGACGGCGACCATGACCACGCTGATCACCATTGCGTTGCGGGTCCCGACCTTGAGGAACTCCTGGGCGCCGCGCAGCGCGGGGACCCGGACAGCGGTGACGACCTCGCCGGCCCGCAGGTCGGTCCGCTTCACACCCCTGACGAACTCCCGCAGCGGGCTGATGCGGGTGCCTTCCGGCCCGGCGATCTGGACGACCGCGTCGAGCGCGGTCAGGACGGGCAGCGTGTCGCCGGCCGGCGACGCAGTGACGACGTTGCCACCGAGCGTCCCGGCGTTGCGGATCTGCGGAGAGCCGACGGTCCTCGCCGCCTGGGCCAGAGCAGGGACCAGGCGCGCCAGCTCGCCCCGCTCCATCTCGGCGTACGTCAGTCCCGAGCCGAGCACGATCTCGTCCCCGTCGCGGTGCCAGCCGCGCAGCTCGGGCGCCCGGTCCACGGACACCAGGGTGCCGGGCTGCCAGCGACCTGCGTTGACCTCGACCATCAGGTCGGTGCCGCCGGCGACCAGTCGGGCGTCAGGCCCCGAACGCAGCGCGTCCAGCGCCTGGTCCAGGGAACGAGCGACGGTGACCGAGCCGGACATGTCTGACAGTCAACCGTCCGATCCGGTGCCTGTCACGGTACCGCGGCCGTCGCTGCGCCGGGGACTGCCGAGCGCGACCTCCCTCCCCTAGCATCGGGAGCATCGGACGCAGGACCACCATGCCGAGAACGGCGCGGACGGCGTGGGCGGCCCCGCCCGCGGAGGGAGACGCATGTCGATCGACTTCACGACGCTCCCCGTCCTCTCGGACGAACGACTCGGGGCCGGTGTCGTGGGGCGCAACGACGAGTACTTCGGGCTCGCGGACAACCTGCTCAAGGCCGAGCCGCCGGAGTTCCTGCCGGACCGCTACACCAAGCGCGGCAAGTGGATGGACGGCTGGGAGACCCGCCGACGGCGTACACCGGGGACCGACTGGTGCATCGTGCGGCTGGGCGCCGGGGGTGTGGTCCACGGTGTGGTCGTCGACACCGCGCACTTCACCGGGAACTTCCCTCGGGAGTGCTGGGTGGAGGGCTGTGCCGTCGACGGATACCCCTCGGCGGAGGAGCTGGCCGACGCCGAGTGGATGGCGCTGGGCACCCGCACTCCCCTGTCGGGGGACCACAAGCACCTGATAAACGTGTCGATGCCGGCCCGGATCACGCACGTCCGGCTGACCATCTCTCCCGACGGCGGCGTCGCCCGCCTGCGCGTCCACGGGGAGCCCGTGCCCGACCCCCGCGACGTCTGGGGCATGCCGCTGGACCTCGCGGCACTCGAGCACGGCGGGGTCGTCGTGGACTGCAGCGACATGTACTTCTCGCACCGGCACAACCTCAACCTGCCGACCTCGCCGCAGTCCATGGCCGACGGGTGGGAGACCCGGCGCAGGCGCGGTCCGGGCAACGACTGGGCCGTGGTACGGCTCGTGGAGAAGGGCGTCATCCGCATCGCAGAGGTCGACACGCGCTACTTCAAGGGCAACGCCCCGGCGGCGTTCTCGCTCGACGGCCATTCCGGCGACCACGAGTGGCGGCCCCTGCTCGGGGACACCGGACTGCGACCGCACCTGCGCCACCGGTTCCGGCTGCCCCGGCACGAGCCGGTCACGCATGTCCGGCTCAACATCTACCCCGACGGCGGGGTCGCCCGGCTGCGACTCTGGGGTGCCTTGTCCGAGGAGGGTGCCCAGGCGGTGGGGCTGCGCTGGCTGAACACCCTGAGCCAGTCCCAGGCCGAAGGCGAGCTCCTGTCGGTGTGCGGATCGTCGGCCTGGGCCCGGGCGGTCGCCGCCGGTCGGCCCTACTCCTCGTTGATGGAGGTCCGCGAGGCCGCGTCCTCGATCTGGGCCGGGTTGGACAACGCCGCCCGGCTGGAGGCGATCGAGGCGCACCCGCGCATCGGGGACCGGGCGCACGGCGGCTGGACCGCCGATGAGCAGGCTGCCGCGGCCGCCGGGGACGGCGAGGTGCAGCGGGCGCTCGATGCCAGCAACCGCGACTACGAGGCCCGCTTCGGGCATGTCTTCCTGATCTCGGCGACCGGGTTGAGTGCGTCCGACGTGCTGAGCTCGCTGCACCAACGGCTCGGCAACGACCCCGATACCGAGCTGGCGACGGCCAGCGTCGAGCAGCAGAAGATCATCGACCTGCGCCTGGAGAAGCTGCTGCGCCCATGAGTGTCACCACCCACGTGCTCGACACGTCCACGGGGCGCCCGGCGGTCGGCGTCCCGGTGCGCCTCGACCGCGCCGGACAGACGCTCCACTCGGGGCGCACCGACGACGACGGGCGCTGGAGCGCGCCGCCCGACGAAGCGCTCGAACCCGGTGACTACACGCTGGTCTTCGTCACCGACGGGTACTTCGGCGGCATGTCGTTCCACCCTGAGGTCGCAGTCACGTTCCGGACGGGAGGCGAGCCGCACCTGCACGTGCCGTTGCTGCTCTCGCCGTTCGGCTACACGACCTATCGCGGCAGCTGAGGCAGCCCATGAGCGCGTCGATGGGCACCAACAGCTATGGCAAGGACGGGATCCGTCTGGTGCTGGTGCGCCGTGAGCCACGACGCCACGAGCTGCGTGACCTCACCGTCGGCATCAGGCTGGCGGGTGACTTCGACCGGGTGCACACCGAGGGCGACAACTCCGCAGTGCTGCCGACAGACACGATGCGCTCGACGGTCTACGCGCTGGCGCAGGAGCACCTGACCGGCTGCATCGAGGACTTCGGCGTCGCCGTTGCCCGACGGCTGCTCTCCGTCACGCCGGCCGCGTCCACCGCGCGGGTGGAGCTCGTCGAGCACCGCTGGACGAGAAGCAGCGTCGCCGGAGCCCTGCACGCCCACGCGTTCGAGTCCGGGTCGGCCGAGCGCGCAACGGCGTCCGTCACGGTCGACCGGGGCGGCCAGGTCGACGTGCACAGCGGTCTCGACGGACTGAGTCTGCTCAAGACGACGGACTCGGCGTTCTCCGGGTTCCTGCGTGACGAGCTCACCGTGCTGCCCGAGACCGAGGACCGCATCCTGGCAACCGAGGTCGCCGCCGATTGGGCTCACCTGCCGGGTCACACCCCGGCGTACGACGTGGAGCGGGCTGCCGCCCGGCGCGCGCTCGTCGAGACGTTCGCCAGCCACAGGTCGCGCTCGGTGCAACACACGCTGCACGCCATGGGCGCGGCGTTGCTCGCCGCCTGTCCGGACGCCGCCGAGGTCCACCTGCGGCTGCCCAACAAGCACCATGTGGCCGTCGACCTGCAGGCCGTGGGGCTGACCAACGACCGCGCGGTCTTCGTGGCCACCGACCGGCCCTACGGCGTGATCGAGGGCACCGTCACCCGCGGGTGACCGGCACCCGTGGCACCCGTGGGACCGGGGGCACCGGCAGCTCGGCGACGCAGGCAGGCTGCTCGCGACGCAGCTTGCCGCCGAAGTCGGCCTTGAGCCGGTAGGTGCCGGCGCTGGGCACCCGCAGGTAGGCCCAGCCGTCCTGGCCGCCGACGCAGCCGGCCAGTGCCCCACCGGGAGTGGTCACCACGAGGTAGGGCGACCACCGGATCGACAGATCCACCCGCCGGGTGTCGGCCACCCGCAGCGTCACGCTGTCGTCCGTGCTCGACACGACTGTGCCGGGACGGACCAGCGGCGCGGCGTCCGCGACCCGGTAGAGCGTCCAGCCGGGGTTCGACCAGACGGGGTGCAGGTACGACGGCTTCCGGGCGATCAGCCGAGCCTCGTCCGTCGACGCGTAGTCCAGGGCGGCGTGCGGCACTGCCACCCAGCCCACGGCCAGGCTGTCCAGCCACCGCCGGTACGTCGTGGCGTCGAGCCGGCCCTCGCCGTAGAACATCGGGTTGAGTGCCCGGTCGGCCTGCCGCTCCCAGCCTCTGGCGAGGCTGTAGTGACGCGCCACGTAGACCGAGGCCCAGTGGCCCCGCGTGTCGACCACCTCGACCCGCTCGCCGAGCCGCCCGGGATAGGCCGCCTGCTGGCTGGCCAGCTCGGCGAGCAGCGGACGGTAGAAATGCGGTGTGGTGGCCGGGTCCGAGGCGGTGCGCAGCTGGCCCACGAGGTCGATGCCCGGCAACAGCAGCACGAGACCGGCGACGGCGGCGAGTCGCAACCGGGGCAGGGCGGCGAACGCCACCAGCACTGGCAGCGCAAACACCCAGGCCAGCCTGGTGACGTTGGCGCCGACGGCTGAGGGATAGAGCAGGAACGCGGTCTGCAGCGCTAGGTAGGCAATGGTTCCGACCCGCAGCCACTGCTGGGGGCAGAACAGCAGCACCGCGACGGTGCACGCGACGGACGGCAGGAAGGCCTGCAGGTCGAACGGCATCTGCCCGGCACCGGGAAACATCAGCGCGGTGGCCAGCAGCGTGGCGACCAGCAGACCCGAGACCGTGATGGCATCGCGGCGACGCTTCCTGTCGACCAGCACCGTCGTGCCCGTCACGAGCAGGAGGAACAGTCCACCGAGGGGACTGGTGAGACAGGTCAGGATGGCGAGCGCCGCCGAACCGAACATCCGTGGCCGCCGCGCGTCCTGGCGCAGGCACAGCACGGCGGCCAGTCCGCACGCCATGCTCACGGCGAAGGTGATGCGTCCGTCGAGCAGGTTTGCCAGGTCCGTGGCCAGGAAGCAGGCGAGACCGGCGGCGCGGCGCGGCGCCGCACGCAGCAGCCGGTTCATCATCACTGCCGAGACGACGGTGGCGATCACTCCCGTGAGCGGGGCGCCCAGCACGGCCATCACGCTGGGGGTGATCGCGCTGTACGTCGGCAGGTGCAGTCCCCCGAACCAACCCAGCCACCACACCGTTTCGCCGCCTCGGCGCACGACGTCGGCCCGGGCGATCTGCGCCGCGAGGTCCGGCACCTGCGGCGTGGCGACCAGGTAGCCGACGAGCACCATCGCGGCGAGCGCCGGCGCCAGCAGGTCACGGGGGCGGCGCGGCGCAGGCGTCGGCCCGGTGTGGAGCTGGTCGCTCACGGTTGAACCCCCTTCCCCGCAGAGTTTATCGGTCGGCCAGCGCGGCCAGCGCCATCCGGTCGACCCGGGCCGCGTCAGCCACCTCGTCCTCGTCGAGGGCACCGCAGTCCAGGCCGCGCACCAGGTACGCCGCCAACGCCCTGGCGGTCGCCGGCTCGTCGAGCACCGAGCCCGATCGCCTGTGCAGGTAGTCGCGCAGCCGCTGGGCCGACTCGGCGAAGCCCGACCGGTAGAAGCCGAAGACCGCGGCGTAGCGACTCACCAGGTGACCGGGGTGCATGTCCCAGCCCTGGTAGATACCGCGGCGCAGGGACCTGGCAACGAGTCGACGATGGAGGTCCCATGCGGCCCGGACCTGCTCGGCCGTCCCGGTAGGCACGACGTTGGTGGACCCGTCCACCACGCGCAGCCCGGCGACCGCGGCGACGACCTGCATGACGTCCTTCGCGTGGTCGGCGACGGGGTGGTCGAGGGCCTGGTGCATCGCCGCTACGCCGAGCGCGGCGCTGTAGTCGTAGGTCCCGTAGTGCAGTCCCGTGCAGCGGTGGTCTGTCGCGGCCACGATCGACTCCATCCGGGCCACCGCCTCCGGCGTCTCCACCTGGACCTCGTACCGCAGCGGCGCCAGCCCGTGAGCGTCCTGCAAGACGTCGCAGATCTCGTGCAGTGCCGTGACCTGGTCAGGCGAGGTCACCTTGGGCAGGGTGATGACGAACGAGTCGGGGACGGGCGGCGCACCCGAGCCCAGCAGGAGGTCGAGGGTGCGCACCGCTCGCGGCCGGGTGCCCGCCTCGAGCGATCGGATCCGCACGCCGTAGCTGTTGGCGCCGAGCTCGGTCAGCAGGTGACCGACCCGACGCGCGGTGTCATCCTCCGACCCCTCGGACTCCGCGCGGTAGCCGTCCTCGAAGTCGACTCGCAGGTCTTCCACCGGTTCGCGGTCGAGCTTGGTCAGCAACCTGCGATAGGTGGGCTCGTCGACCCCCAGCACGTCCGGGTCGCCGTGGCGGTCGACCAACTCGAGCGCCGCCGCTCCCCAGGTCGCGGCGACTCCCGCCGTGACCTGGTCCGCCGGCACGTACGCCGTGTGCACGGGCTGCCGGCCGGACCTGGGCCGGCGCCTGGCCGCCAGCTGGGCGTCGACGGCGGCCAGCCGCCGGTCGAGGTGCGTGCCGATATCGGACCAGGCTGCACCGGGCCCGCTGCTCGTCATGCGGCGTCAGCGTAGTGCTCCGCCGGCTGCCGGCTGGCCCTTGACAGCGCCAGAGCCCGATGGTCGGTTGTGTGCATGAGCAATGACTCTTTGGAGAAGCCCCACCCCGTCAGCGACGAGCAGCTCGCCGAGATCAACACCGAGCGGGAGCGGCTCCGCTCGACCTACCTGGCGGCGCCGGACAAGCGACCCGAGTCCTCCGCCCGTGGGCTGCACCACTTCGCGCTGATCTGCTCCGACGTGGAGCAGACCGTGCGCTTCTACCAGGACCTCCTCGAGTTCCCGCTGACCGAGCTGTTCGAAAACCGCGACTACAAGGGCTCCAACCACTTCTTCTTCGACATCGGCAACGGCAACCGGCTGGCGTTCTTCGACCTGCCCGGGCTCGGTGTCGGGCCCTATGCCGAGGTGCTCGGGGGGGCTCACCACATCGCGATCTCGGTCGAGCGGTCCCGTTGGGAGCACCTCCGGGGCAAGCTCGACGACGCCGGGATCGACTACCACATGGAGAGCGACGTCTCGATCTACTTCCTCGACCCGGACGGGGCCCGGCTCGAGCTGCTGGCCGACCCGCTCGGCGAGATGTACGGCATGACCGACATCTAGCCGTTCTTGCCCTGACAGTCCCCGGACAGCCCTCCGCCCCGGGTCCCAGCTGGGTGCAGCCTGGTCGCCATGCGGTCACGGCCGGTCGATCTCGCGAGTCAGTCGTCGTCGCCGGCCGGCAGCTGCCCGAGGATCTCCCGGCACTCAGGACAGACGGGGAACCGGGACGGGTCGCGGCCGGGCACCCAGATCTTGCCGCAGAGCGCGATCACCGGGTCGCCGGTCATCGCCGACTCGAGGATCTTCTCCTTGCGGACGTAGTGCGCGAAGCGCTCGTGGTCCCCGTCGCCGTACGACGTGCGGGGCGTGGCCTCGACCTCTTGCTCCAGCAGCGTGCCGGTGCCCGCGCCGGGCTCGTCGAGGCCGGGCTGCTCGGGACCGCTTCCGACGCTCCCACCGATCCCGGTCATAGCAGCCATGCTAGGACGTCGGACGAGGCTCAGTTCAGGCTCGGGTCCTCGGGGTAGGTCGACATCAGCGCGAGGTCCCCACCCTGCCGGCGCAACACGTCCCTCCACAGCTGGTCCGGGTGGTCGGTGAAGGCGTCGTCGCCCTGCAGCCCGACGACGTACCAGGCTCCCTCGGCCATCTCGTTCTCCAGCTGCCCGGGGCCCCATCCCGCGTAGCCGGCGAAGATCCGCAGCCGGTCGACGCCGAGGATCTCCGGCGGGGTGTCGAGGTCGACGAGTCCGAGGTGGTCGACGACCCGGCGCCAGCCGACCGGCTCGTCGTCGCCGGGCACGACGGCGAGCCCGAGGGCCGAGTCCAACGCCACCGGACCGCCCTGGAACAGCACCCCCGGCTGGTTGGTGAACGGCTGCCAGCTCGGGAGAACGCTGCCGACCTCGACGACCGTCGGTCGGTTGATGACCACCCCGAGTGCACCGTCGTCGGTGTGGTCGAGGAGCAGGACCACCGTCCGGGCGAAGTTGGGATCACCGAGGGCCGGGGCGGCCACGAGCAGGCGGCCGGTCAGCCGGGGGCCGGTCCCGCGGTCGGTCATGACGCCATGTTGCCCCGATTACGCCGATCGCGACACCCACGACGTCGGCCAGCACGTCGCGCGGGTCACCGCTGCGAGCCGCCATCCCCCGGCCCTGCACGATCTCGCTGACCACGGCGTGCACCACGAGGACCGCAGCCAACGGACCTGCCGGCAGCGTGATCGCTACGCCGGTCCAGGCCACGGCCAGGAACACCAGCACATGGACGACCTTGTCCAGCCCGGGGATCCCGCCGGTGCCGGGAGCGCTCGGCCAGTAGAGGACGAGGACGTTGACCGCCACCGCCACGGCGAACGTGACCCGGTGCCTCACCGATCCGCCGCTCCGGTCTCGCGCACGGCTTCGCTGACCGCTGCCGCCACCGTCGACGCCACGTCCGGGTGGAAGACGCTGGGGACGATGTAGCTGGCGTTGACCTCGTCGTCGGAGACGACCGCCGCGAGCGCACGTGCTGCGGCGATCAGCGTCTCGACCGTCACCGCGCGGCTCTGGGCGTCGAGCAGACCACGGAACACCCCCGGGAAGGCGAGCACGTTGTTGATCTGGTTGGGCAGGTCGCTGCGCCCGCTGGCCACGACGGCCGCGTGCTCCGCAGCCGCCAGCGGGTCCACCTCCGGTACCGGGTTGGCGAGAGCGAACACGATGGCGTCCGACCCCATTGTCGCGATGTCCTCGCCGGTGAGGATGTTCGGCGCCGACACCCCGATGAAGACGTCGGCACCCCGCAGGGCCGAGCGCAGATCACCACTGGCCCCCGCCTCGTTCGTGTGCTCGGCCACCCAGAGCAGCTCCGCCTGGAGTCCGCTGCGCCCGCGGTGGATCAGGCCGTCCTTGTCCGCGACGACGACGTCTTGGAGCCCGGCTGCCATCAGCACGTGCAGGATCGCCATCCCGGCCGCCCCAGCACCAGCGAGGACCACACGGACGGACTCCAGCTCCTTGCCCACCACCTTGAGGGCGTTGATGAGGGCGGCCAGCACCACGATCGCCGTCCCGTGCTGGTCATCGTGAAAGACGGGGATGTCGAGCCGCTCGCGCAGCCGGCGCTCGACCTCGAAGCACCTCGGGGCGGAGATGTCCTCGAGGTTGATGCCGGCGAAGACCGGGGCGATCAGCTCGACCGTCCGGACGATCTCGTCGACGTCCTGGGTGTCCAGGCAGATGGGGAACGCGTCGATGCCGGCGAAGCGCTTGAACAGTGCCGCCTTGCCCTCCATCACGGGCAGGGCGGCGATCGCGCCGAGGTTGCCGAGCCCGAGCACGGCCGAGCCGTCGGTGACCACCGCGACGGTGTTGCGCTTGATGGTGAGCCGCCGCGCATCACCGGGGTTGTCGACGAGCGCGAGCGAGACCCGGGCGACGCCGGGTGTGTAGATCATCGAGAGGTCGTCCCGGTTGCGGATCGGGACCTTCGAGGTCACCTCGATCTTGCCCCCGAGGTGGAGCAGGAAGGTGCGGTCCGAGACCTTCCCGATCGTGACACCCTCGACCCGGCCGAGCGCCTCGGTCAGCCGTTGCGCGTGGTCGTTGTCGTTCGCGGCACAGGTCACGTCGACCCGCAGCCGACCGTGGCTCGACGCGGTGACGTCCAACGCCGTCACGATGCCACCTGCCTGCTCGACCGCTGTGGTGAGCTGGCTCACCGCGTTGCCGCGGGCGGGCACGTCGAGCCGGATGGTGATGGAGTAGGAGATGCTCGGCATGGTCGCCATTTGGGGATCGTCCCAGACGCTCGTGGCGCTGATCACGCCCGCCCGCGTGGCGGGTCAAGTGAGACATCTCCGCGCCCGATACTGATCAGGAGGTTTGCCGCGACCTCTCCGGGCAATCAATGCGGCGGAGGATGACCCGATGATTTTCGTGCTGCTTCTGGCCCCGATCGGCCTGCTCGGCCTGCTCCTCGGCATGGAGCGGCTTGAGCGCTGGGTCGGGCGCGAGGACGCCGAGGTCGTCGAGGGCGCAGCCGTCGCACCCGCTGTCGGGTCCGCTCCGACCCCCTGACGCCAGCCCCTGGCGACCCTCAGATCGGCAGGACGGCACAGCCGCACCGACCGAGCGCGACCATGTGGTCGTGCGCTCGCATGTCATCGCGACGGCTGTCCCCACGACACGAGGAGGAGCGCCACGTCGTCGGTGAGCTCGCCGCCGTTGAGCTCCTGGACCCGGGCGAGCAACGAGCCGGCCAGCCGGGCGGAGGTCGACCCGACCAGCAGCTCGGCGAGCAACGCCTCGAGACCTGACTCACCCAGTCGACCGCGGCCGCCCCGGCCGTCGAGACCCTCGATCAGCCCGTCGGTGAAGAGCAGCACCCGGGTGCCCACCGCCAAATCGACCTCGGCGGCCGTCCACTCGGTGCCCGGCACCACTCCCAGGGCAACTCCGGCCGCGTCGTCCGGCAGCCTGCCGACCGTGTCGTCCCCGCGGAGCAGCAGTGGCAACGGGTGCCCGGCCTGCCAGAAGCGAGCCGACCGTCGGTCCGGCGCGACGCGGACCATCGAGACCGTGGCGAACGTCTCGTCGGAGTCGCGCTCGCCGACGAGGACGGCGTCCATTCCTGGCAGGATCGCCTCGGGCTCGACACCGGCGAGCACGAGAGTGCGCCAGGCGATGCGCAGGCACACTCCGAGGGCCGCCTCGTCCGGGCCGTGCCCGGCTACGTCGCCGATGACCGCGTAGACGGTGCCGTCGTCGGTCTCCACGAGGTCGTAGAAGTCCCCACCGAGCAGCGACTGGTGGCGCCCTGGCCGGTAGCGGGTGGTCGCTTCGACGTCGCCGCTGAGCACGACCGGCTCGGGCAGCAAACCGCGTTCCAGCCGCGAGTTCTCGGCCGCCCTCAACTCCGACGCGTAGAGCCGGCGCACCGACTCGTCCGCGCGTTTGCGCTCGACGGCGTAGCGGATCGCCCTGGCCAGGAGCTGACCGTCGATCGTGCCCTTCACGAGGTAGTCCTGGGCCCCCGCGGCGACGGCTTCGATGCCCCGGTGCTCGTCGGCGAGGCCGGTGAGCACCAGCACCGCGATGTTCGGGGCAGCCCCGAGGACGACCCCCAGTGCTTCCAGCCCGTTGGCGTCGGGAAGTCCCAGGCCGAGCAGGACGCAGTCGTGCTCGCCCGGCAGCTCGAGCGAGGCCTCGGCGAGCGAGCGCACCCGCTGGATGGTGACGTCGGATCCCGCGTCGAGCAGCAGCTCGCGCACGAGGAAGGCATCACCCTCGTCATCCTCGACGAGCAGCACCCGGGTGGCGAAGGTCGTCGCGGGGTGTGGTGAGGAGCCGGCGGTCGCCGAGCCGAGGTCGGTCACGAAGACCCCGATCGTCGCAGAGGGACGGGTGGCATCAGCGATGGCCGGCCCTCAGTGCAGATCCCCCGGCCAGGGGGTGGGCGCGCGGCCGGCCAGCTGTCCGACGATCTCACCCAGGTACCAGCGCCTGAACTCGACCGAGTCATCCGGTGCGGCCAGGGTGAGCAGGTCGCCCGCGCGGCAGAACTCGTCGGCCTCGTCGAGCATCTCGCCCAGCGCGGTGGCCGCCGACCCCGCGGAGGCCGGCACCCGGATCGACAGGTCAGCCTCGATCTCTCCGCGGGCCAGCGCCTGCTCCCGCTCCTCCTCGTGGGCGGTCTGCGGCTGGTAACGACGGCCGAGCGCCTCGATCAGGGCCAGCAGCCGTCCTGGCACGGTGTCCGACGCATCGGCGCTGTCGACCGCGAGCAGGGCGAACTCACGGAAGAGGTCCTGGTGGTGCTCGGTGGAGCGGGCGGCCAGCCGCAGCGGGAACCGCTTGAACACCACCTCGGTCTCGACCGAGTCGTCACTGCTCATACGTCGCTCCCTCGACCAGCCAGCCGCCGTCCAGCTCCGCCCACGTCGACTCCGAGGGTGCGCCTACCTCGAACCAGACGACCTTGCCACCGTCGGGGTCGTCGCGCACGCCCCACGACCGGGCCAGCTGGTCGACCAGGCGCAGCCCCCGACCGGTGGCGGAGGTCGGGCCGTAGCTGTGGATCCGCGGCACGGCAGGCGAACGGTCGGTGACCTCGACCCGAACGACATCACCGGTGACCTGCACCTGGACCGTTACCGAGGTGCGCGCGTGCAGCACCGCGTTGGTGGTGACCTCCGAGACCAGCAGCATCGCGGTGTCGACGTCCACCGAGGTCGCCCGCAGCGTCTCGCGCACGAAGGCTCGCGCCTCCGGCACGCTCTCCGGGGTCGGCGGGAGCTCCAGGGCGCTCACGCCCGCCAGGCTATCCCTTCGGGCGCCCGCCACCGGCCACCTCGCGTCCTAGTGGTGCTCGACCAGCAGGTCG
>JAVEDG010000147.1 GCA_030841245.1 Actinomycetota bacterium | reverse complement strand
CTGGGCAGCGAGTTGCTGTGGACATAGGCGGGTCCGAGCCGGCGCAGGACGACGACCAGCCGTGCTGCGTCCGACGCGGTGCGCCAGGCGAACTGGAGGAGCAGCCACGAACTGCGTGACCCGGAAGGGTCCCGGACGGCGGCCTCGGTGGAGAAGCCGGTGCGAAACGTGCGGATACCCAGGAACTCCGCCCGGTCGGCGAGGGGGCCATCGCGGCAGGCCACAACGACGGGCTGACCGCGGTCGAGCAGGCCGCGCACCAGGGCGAGCATGCTGCGTTCGCCACCGCCGAGGATCGGAGAGAAGGAGACGAAGACGACAGGGCGCGGGCGAGACCCTCGCCGAACGCGTCTGTCCAAGTCGTCTCTCCGTCGGGGCCGGTTGGCTGACATGATCGCATGTTCGGTTCGCGCGCCCGGCGGCCAGGGGCAGACGCCGGCCTCGGGGGAATCGGCCGACACCGGAATGGCCATCCGGCAGCGCCGTCCCTTCCCGGGTCATACGCTCAGATCTTCACTGTTTCGGTTCCGCCGCGTGCGAACGGAGGGCGGGCGTGACGGCAAGGGTGGGGCTTTGACGACGGTCGCTGTGTGTGTGGCGACGCTGTACCGGCCTCTCGGGCTGGCGGCGCTCCTGGCCAGCCTGGGCGAGATGACTGTGCCGGACGGCGTCGCGGTGAAGGTCGTTGTCGTGGACAACGACGCCGACGGCTCCGCTCGGGCCGTCGTGGATGCGCTTGCCGCAACCAAGCCGGTCCCGGTCCACTACGCGATCCAACCCGTGCGCGGCATCCCGTTCGCCCGCAACCGCGCGGTCGAGGAGGCAGGCGAGGTCGACTGGATCGCCTTCGTCGACGACGACGAGGTGGTGGACCCTGGGTGGCTCGCGGAGCTGCTGCGGGTGGCCGCCCAACACTCTGCCGACGTTGTCACCGGCACCGTGCTGCCCATGTTCGAGCAGGCCCCTCCCCGGTGGGCCGACAAGGGCGGTTTCTTCGAGCGACGCCGCTTTCCGACCGGCCACCGGATCCAGTTCGCGCGCACAAGCAACGCCCTCGTCGCCGGGAAGCTGCTTGTCGGGGTGACCCAACCGTTCTCAGAGGCGTTCCGGAACAACGGCGGTGACGACACGCATTTCTTCCAGCGCGTCAGGCTGTCCGGTCATGTGATCGTCTGGGCAGACGACGCGGTGGTCCAGGAGACGGTGCCCGTGAGCCGGGTGAACAGCACATGGCTCATCAAGCGCGAGTATCGACGCGGCAACACCCTCAGTCTCTGCCTCCGCGACCTTGAGGACTCGTGGGGCCGAAGGGCGAAACGAGTGCTCGCTGCCGGATGGCACGCGGCCAACGGGACGCTGGCTCTGCTGGCCACGCCTGTCCAGGGGCGGGTGGCACTGATCCGGGGCGCTCAGCGGCTCGCCTTCGCCGGCGGGCTGATGTCCGGACTTACCGGTCGGATCTACCAGGAGTACTCCGTGGTGCACGGGCGCTGAAGCGCTCCTCGCGACCGATCTCCCAGGCTGCGACCGGCGAAAGCGCTGCGTAACGGGCACGAGACGCGCAGACCGACGGAGTTCCCGACCAGCGGCGGGACCTTGGTACCCGCTCGGCAGGACTTCCGACAGTGGCCGCATGGTGCCCGGTCATGGGTACTGGACGCCCTTGCACTAGCAAGAACCTCCGCCGCATCCGCCAAATGGGTGAACTCGACTCGGCCATCTCAATGAGGCACGGCTTTGGCCCCGATACCCAAATCGTGCCCACCCAGATGCCCCAGTGATCGGACCCCTCATGCCGACCCCCCCTCGAGCCATTCGGCCAGCAGTGACAGCCGCCGTGGCGGTCATGATGACGCTCTCGTTCCCGCTACTCACCGCAGCCCACGGAACCACCGCCTCGGTCCAGCTCTTCGTCAGCGATTCGAGCGACCGGACCAACGCTTTCGCTCTCTCCGGCTCCAGCCTGTCGGGTGACGTCTATGTGTTCGCCAGTGTCTCGAGCGCGAAGAAGGTGGCCTTCTGGCTCGACAAGCCGAGCACCGCGCTGGAGCGGACCGACTTCAGCGCTCCCTACGACCTGATCGGGTCGTCCCACAGCCTGGCCAAGCCGTGGCACCTCTCCTCGGTGAGCAACGGGGTCCACACACTGCAGGCCATCGCCACCCTCAAGGACGGTTCGCAGGTTCGCACCTCGGTGCTGTTCAACGTCGGAGTCGTGTCGCCTACGCCCACCGCGACCAGCACTGCGACCAGCACGCCGACCGCGACCAGCACTGCGACGAGCACGCCGACCGCGACCAGCACTGCGACGAGCACGCCGACGGCGACCAGCACGCCGACGGCGACCAGCACACCCACGACGAGCAGCAACGACTGGTGGGGCTGGGACCCCGCATCCATCAGTGTGCCGCCGTTGCTGCCGAGCCTGCCCTGGTCCAACAACACGGGGCTGTGGCGCTCCGAGGACCGGGCCGCCCTCAGCACGGTGAACGGCGACTTCACGACCACGAAGGACGGCCAGGTCGTCGACCTGATGCATGTGACCGGAAACCTGATCGTCAAGAACACCAACGTCGTCGTGAAGCGCTCCTGGGTCGAGGGTCGCATCTACAACGAGGTGAGCAGCCCGGTCCGCGTCATCTACTGCGACCTCGGCAAGGGCAGTCCTGGCGACGTCAGCGGAACCGCCGGAACCCGAGGAACTGTTCAGGTCTACCGGTCGGACATTTTCGGTATCGTCGACGGTGTCATGTCGACGCCGGCCCAGGGCCATATGGTGCTCCAGGACAGCTTCATCCACGACCTCAACTACGCCCAGGACCCGAACCAGCCCGGTGGGAACACCCACAACGACGGTTTCCAGGTGAACTCGTCGAACCTGACCATCGAGATTCGCCACAACACCTTCTACTTGTGGTCGATGAACAACTACTCGGCGCACGACACTGCAACGCGGGCGTCCGGCCCACGCTGGACCGACAAGGGTGGACCGCTGAGCTCGGTCGGTGACATGAGCCGCGTCGCCTCCGCCGACCACGGGCTGACCAACGCCGGCATCATGGTCCAGAGCGTCAACACGCCCAACCCCAACATGGTGGTCGACGGCAACCTGTTCCGCGGCGACGCGTACACGTACCTCAACATCCAGAACGGTTACGTGCAGGTCACGAACAACCTGTTCGCCCAGGACGAGAACGTCGCGGGTCGGAACATCGTCTCCGGCCGGACCAACATCGATGTGTGGTCGGGCAACCGGGACTACAAGACGGGGGCGCTCATTCCCTGATCGCACTCGGTCGAAACCGGCCTCCGGTCGTCGCGAAGACGACCGGAGGCCGTCGGCTCTTCAGTGCGATCAGGTCACGCGCCACGGCCGCGGACGACCTGTCCGACGGTCCGAAGCAGGATCTTGACATCGATCCAGTTCGACCAGTTCTCGACGTAGTAGTTGTCGTACAGCGTGCGCTGCTGGATGGAGGTGTCGCCGCGCAGGTTATTGACCTGAGCCCATCCGGTGAGCCCAGCAGGCACCCGGTGCCGTTCGGCGTACCGGGGGACCCCGGTGACGAACTGATTCACGAAGTGGGGCCGTTCGGGACGCGGACCGACGAGGCTCATGTCGCCGACCAGGATGTTCCACAGCTGGGGGAGTTCGTCGAGCGACGAACGGCGCAACGACCGTCCCAGCTTGCTGACACGTTCGTCGTTCTTCACCGACCACATAGTCTCGGACTCTGCCTCGTCGACCGGGCGGAGAGTTCGGAACTTGATCATCTCGAACTCACGTCCGTCCAGCCCCACCCGTTGCTGCCGGAAAAGCACGCCGGGACCGTCGACCACGCGGAGTGCCAGAGCCACAGCCCCGAGCAGCCAAGACAGAAGCACGAGCCCGATCCCTGCCACCACGATGTCGATAAGGCGCTTGAAGCGCCACGCGAAGGTCCGGTGCGACGGACGCCTGATCCGGATGAGCGGAATCCCCTGGACGAGGTCGACGTCACGTGTGGTGTTGTGCAGCTCGAAGAGACGTGGGATGAAGTGGATCTCGCAGCGCAACCGGTCGCACGTTCGCAGCACCTGCACCAGCTCGACCTCGCGGTGAGCGCCGAACGCGACCAGGACCTCCCCGACGTCGAACTCGCGGATGATGGAACTGAGCATCTGCGGCGTCCCCATGATGGGTACCGGCAGGCCGTCGGCGAACCGCGGCAGCGGGACAGAGTCGATGAAGCCGACGGGGTCAAGGCCATAACTCTTGTGCTCTTCAAGCGTGCGGGCAAGCGCGATGCCCACCTCGCCGGCGCCGAGTACGACCGCCCGGGTGCGCAGCAGCCCGACCCGGCGCGCTTGGCGGATGCACGGGTAGGCAATCGCGCGACCGCCGAGCAGGACGCTCAACAGCAGGGCTGTCTCGGTGAACGGGTGGGGCAGCCGCACCGCACTCGAGAGGAACTCGTTGAGCGCGGACGGTACGAACGCAGCGAGCAGCGCCGTGAGCGCAATGCGAGGCAGGTCCTCCAGGAGGGAGACGCTCAACCGAGGCCGGTAGAGTCCGAGCCCGGCGAAAGAGACGAGCACGACGAAGGCGCGCGCGACGGTACTGGCCCAGTTCTCACCGCTGACCACACCGCCACCGATGACCGCCAGCACATCGCACACGAGCAGTAGCGGGATCACAACCCTGCTCAGCCCAGCCCGATGCCACGGGCCGCGCTTCGCGGCAGCCTGCCCGTCGTCGGTCAGGTCTGTCCAAGGCTCCGGTCCTGCAGCTGCGCTCTCGCGGACGACGGCATCAGGCAGCGATACCAGCCGCTCGACGATCTCGATCGCACCGAAATCGGCGCCGCTACCGGCGACCCGCACTGCCTGACGACGCGTCAAATGCCCAAACATCGATTGCCCCCCCGGGCGTTGCAACTCCCTCTCCCTGCAGCATTACAACAACCCAACGTTCGTTAACGCAAGTTTTTCGTCGCAGCCATCATCAGTTCACCCGGGTTGGCCTCCTGTCGGCCATCTGCGCATGGACAGTCGGTAGTGAGGCGTCATCACGACGTGCATGGTTGGGCCGAAAGGGTGGTCTCCTGGTTCCGGACCAGGGGCTGGGTGATCACCACGGGTGGTGTCCTCGTGCTCGCCGGCTCCACCAGGTCGAGGCGCCCCTCGGCCGTCTGGCCGGGACGGAGATCGACGGCGAAGACGTACACCGGGTGGCCACGCTCCTGCACCTGTTGGACCGTCAAGGGCCGGCTGTCAAGGGTGGCGCCGCTGAACCGGGCGCCGTGCGTCGCGTAGACGTACACCAGCAGTCTGTTGCTTCCGGGCGGTAACCGCACCCCGGCGTCCGTACGCAGCGGCTTTCCCACGACGTACTCGGGGAGGCCGATCGCCGGGGCGGCGTTTGTCAGCCAGATCCCGATGTGACTGTTCCGACCGAGCGGCGTGCACTGGTCCAAGCGGTAGGTGACCCGACGCCGTAGGTAGTAGTCCAGCTTGTTGGCCCCTCCATTGTTGACCACCACGGACAGGTACGGACCCTTGGTGACCGGAACCTGCTGCGCTATTGCGGTGCCGCTGAGGTCATGCTCCTCGTCGGGATGCGCGCTGTAGACGCCCAACCGTCGCTCGTCGACCGCCCGGACGAGAGCCTGACCCATGGCGGAAGGGTTGGAGACACCGTGGAGCAGCCGGTCCGCGACCTTCCTCCCTACAGCCAGAAGGAACTGGTCCCGCTGCCTGTTCTGTCGGGGGGACGGGTACCGCTCGTACGAGTCATGCATGATCACCCGGGCCGCGTTGTGGCCGGTCACGGTCGACCCGTCCGGGCCGCGCAGTTTCCCAGCTGGCCCGAGCAGGTAACCGAGCGCGACGGGGTCGATCGTGATCACTCCGTCCAGCCGTTCATGGAACTGGTGCTTCCACAGGGCCAGCCAGATCCTGCTGGCGTAGGGGAGGTGCGGGCTCAGGTTCGAGTTGCGCCAGATCGCCGGGTCGCTGCCCCACAGCGCCCGGTAGTCAGGCCCCAGGTCGACGGGCAACCGCTTCTCGTCCTGGAGATCGCTGTTCGGACCGGTCCGAAGCAGGCGGAGCCGGCCGGAGTCGGCCGAGACCACCCCGAACGCACCGAGCAGACCTCCAGTACCTCGGGACTCGGCGGGGTTCTCCATCGCGACGAGGTAACGGCGCCGGCCGTCCTGTCCCAGCATCGGGGGGAGTGCCTGGGTGGCCCGTGCCAGGGCGTCTGTTCCGTCCGCCAGATGCCCGAGCTCGGTCCGGACAGCGCTGAGTCGAGCGTCCAGGCCGGCAATGTGGGACGTCGGCAGGATCGCGAGCTCGTCCCGGGCGGAGGCCATCACCCGGTTCGCTCGGGCCGCAGGCGCTCTTGCGGCCCGGATCCGATCCAGGTCGATCCGCCCGTCGGGCTGCTGGAGCGAGTTGGGGTCCAGCTCGCTCACCGCGGAGACGAGTGGCGGCAGCCCCCGGGCTATGACCTGCTCGAGCGTGGCGCTGACCCTTGACCCGGCAGCAGGTGCGTTACCGACGACCGGGAT
>JAVEDG010000399.1 GCA_030841245.1 Actinomycetota bacterium | reverse complement strand
CGGCGATCTCCTCGAGGATGGGCGAGACCTGTCGGCACGGTCCGCACCACTCGGCCCAGAAATCGACGAGCACCGGCCCGTCACTCGCCAGCACCTCGTTGTCGAAGTTGGCGTCCGTCACTGACTTGCTGGCCACGAGCAATCTCTCCTCGGTCGGGTGCGTTGCGGATCTGTCGCTAGGCGCTGACGTTGACGGCTTGGGCCGCCTGGGCGGGGTCGCCGGTCGCCACGGCCTCGTGGAGCGAGGCCAGGTAGCGCTCGGCGTCCAGGGCCGCAGCGCAACCGGTACCGGCGGCGGTCACGGCCTGGCGGTACACGTGGTCGACGACGTCGCCGCTGGCGAAGACGCCGACCAGGTTGGTCCGGGTCGAGGGGTGGTCGACGAGGATGTAGCCCTCGTCGTCGCGGCGGAGCTGCCCCGCGAACAGCTCGCTCCGCGGGTCATGGCCGATCGCCACGAAGATCGCCGTCACGTCGAGGTGCGACTCCTCGCCGGTCTTGACGTTGCGCAGCCGGACGCCGCTGACCCGGTTATCGCCCTCGATGTCGACGACCTCGCTGTCCCACACGAAGCGGATCTTGCTGTTGGCGAACGCCCGCTCCTGCATGATCTTCGAGGCGCGCAGCGAGTCGCGGCGGTGCACGATGGTCACGCTCTCGGCGAACCGGGTGAGGAACGTCGCCTCCTCCATCGCGGTGTCGCCGCCACCGACGACGACGATGTCCTGACCCTTGAAGAAGAACCCGTCGCAGGTGGCGCACCACGAGACCCCGCGTCCGGACAGCCGCTTCTCCGCGGGCAGTCCCAGCTCGCGGTACCCGGAGCCGGTCGCGACGATCACGGCGTACGCGCGGTGTTCGTTGCCGGCGCCGTCGGTGACCGTCTTGACCTCCCCGCTCAGGTCCACGGCGGTCACGTCGTCGGTCACCAGCTCGGCGCCGAACCGCTCCGCCTGCTTGCGCAGGTGGTCCATCAGGTCCGGACCCATGACGCCGTCCGGGAATCCCGGGAAGTTCTCGACGTCCGTGGTGTTCATCAGCGCGCCACCGGCGGTCACCGAGCCCTCGAAGACCAACGGCCGCAGATCGGCTCGCGCCGCATAGATCGCCGCCGAGTACCCGGCCGGCCCCGAGCCGATGATGATCACGTTCCGCACGTCACTCACAGTGGACCAGCAGCCTTCCCACGTCCGCATCCGTGAGAACCGATCCTAGGTGGCCGGCATTCCCCGCAGCGTCACGGCCGCGGGACACGCAGGAAGTGCAGGACCTGGGCGTTGTCCCGCGAGCAGCTGGGAGCCACGACCCAGACATCGGCATGGCCGGGATCCTGCGGTGTCGCGTCCACGACGACCGCTGCCGGGGCTCCGTCGAACGTCGCCAGGTCGACGGCCAAGGGCTGCCTCGCCTGCAGGCCGGCCAGGCAGCTGCTCAGCCTGGTACCGCTCAGCTGGAACGCCTCGGTCCCGGCGGCGGCGTGTCCTGCCACGGCTCCGCCGCTGAGCAGGGTCTGCGCCTGGGTGCCCAGGTGGGCGGTCGTGTACGCCGTGTCTGTGCGCTGCACCGCCACCGGGCCGGCGCTGCTTCTGGCCGGCAACGCCCTCGCGTTGTCGCCGCTCCCTCCGGAGGCCGCGTTGTCAGAGCTGGTCGAGCCCACGAACGCCGAGATCCCGATCCCGCCGACCGCCAGCAGGAGCACGATCACGGCGGCGGCCTGCAACCACCTCATGCCCCGGGGTCCGGTAGCCGGTCGGGGGGAGGGCATCACGGTGGGCGCCGCCACTGGTGTCGCGTCGGCAGGCTCGTCGGCAGGCTCGAGCGCGGCCGCTCGGAGGGCCTCGTCCACCCGGTCGGCGACGGCCGGAGGGAGCGGGCCGACCGGTGGCGCAGCGGCCAGTGACCGTCGTACCGCATCCAGGGTCGAACGGCGGTCGCGGCACTGTGCGCAGCCGGCGAGGTGCTCGGTCGCCTCCTCGGTGCGGGTCGGCTCGAGCAGCCCTTCGTCGAGGTCGGCGAGCTGGTCGAGGTCCAGATGCGTGGTCACGGCTGCCCTCCCTTCCCGGTTCGCTCGTCGGTGGTCGCGCTCAATGGGACGCCGGTGACGGCGCCGCGGTTCCCGGCCTGGTCCAGCATCGGCGCCAGGCGGGCCCGGCCGCGCGAGCAGCGACTCTTCACCGTCCCGGCGGGGCAGTCGAGGATCTCCGCCGCGGCCTCGACCGACCAGCCGTACATGTCGACGAGCACGAGAGCGGCGCGCTGCTCGACCGGGAGCGAGTCGAGCGCCGCCCGGACGTCGAGGCGGCTGTCGGCCCGGTCGTACGGATCGGCCGTGGGGGCGGGTCGGTCCTCGTCCAGCGGGTCGGCCGGGCGGGCGGCCCGACGTCGTACACGGTCCAGGCAGGCGTTGACGACGATGCGGTGCAGCCAGGTCGTGACCGCCGAGTCACCGCGGAACGCACCCCGGCCGGCCGCTCGGAAGGCGGACACCAGCGCATCCTGCAGGGCGTCCGCCGCCTCTTCGGGGTCGCCCAGAGTGCGCAGCGCCACCGCCCAGAGGCGGTCGCGGTGGCGCCGGACCAGCTCACCGAACGCGGTGCTGTCCCCTGCCGCGTGGGAGGCGAGCAGCGCCTGGTCACTCGCCGAGCTCACCTCGCCCACGCCTCGCCTCGCTGCCACTCATCCATCCTGATGGGCCCGACCTGCGCCTCCAGCGTAGGTCGGCAGGACGAGGGCGGGGCTCAAGCGGGGCCGAGGACTTGGCCAGTCCTTGACCCCCGGCGGCTCAGCCCAGCACCTGCACCTCGGAGACGGTGCCCCGGTAGCTGCCGCCGACCTGCGGCAGCGAGCGCAGCCAGACCAGGACGTACCTCCCTGACGCGGCTGAGGTGGGACGCAGCGTGATCGTCGACGAACCGGTGCCGTCCGCCACCGTGCGGTAGTCCGAGCGGGCCGGGCCGCCCTGGTCCGACACACCCAGGTCAACACCCGTCGGGCCGGCCACGGTCACCCGCACCTCGCGCACCGGTCGGCTCCTGCCCAGGTCCAGCACCAGTCCGACGCCGTTCTTGTAGCCGGTGCCGAACTGGTCCTGGTAGTCCTTCGTCGTCCAGACCGTGCCCGGGTTCCCGTCGACCGCCCGCCCCGCGAGGTAGGTGTTCTCCTCCCCGTCGCCGTTGGCGCCCGGGTCGATGGTGGTGACCTGGGAGACGGTGTAGGGCTTGGCGGGCGACGTCCCCGTCTGGGTCCCTCCGTGCCCGCCGGTCCCGGATGTGTTCCCGGAGCTGCCGCCGGAGACCGCGTGCAGCAGCTGCCAGCCCGCCAATCCGAGTCCCACGACGAGGACGAGGGCGACTGCGACGAAGGCGAGCACGGTGGCGACCGAGCGCCGCCGCGCCTGGTCCTCGTAGGCCGCGACGAAACTGGTTTCGTCGGCCCCGCCGGGCCCGTCGTCGGACACCGTCGGGATCCGGGTGGTGACGTGTGCCGCGGCGAGCGCCTCGGCCAGGGCTTCGGGCCTCAGCAGGGGGCTGCCGCGACGGCTGCGGCTGCCCAGCGCGCGGCAGGTCAGCGCGTCGAGGTCGTCCGGCACGCCTGCTCGCACCTGTCGCGGCGAGCACAGCTCTGCCCCGTCGTACGGCGCCGGGTCAAGACCGCTCGGTTGCTCACCGGGCCAGCGTGCCGTCAGCGCGGCGTAGAGGATCTCGCCGCAGCCGCGCGTGTCCCGCTCCGCGGCCTGCGCGGCGTCGGGGACCTCGAGTCCGCGCACGGCGGCGTCGACGGCCAACCCGGCCACCTTCACCTGGCCCTGGTTGGTGCACAGGACGTGCTCCGGCTGAAGGCACAGGTGCGCCAGGCCCTCCTGGTGTGCGGACCCGAGCGCGGCAGCGACCTCGGCCACCAGCGAGCGGGCCCGCGCCGGCGGGAGGGGCCCGTCGGCGAGGGAGTCGGCGAGGGTCTCGGCCTGGATCCACTCGTTCACGACGTAGACCACACCGTCGACCTGGCTGGCGTCGAGCACCCGCAGGAAGCGCGGGTCGGTGACGGCGGCCACCCGACGAGCAGCGCGCAGCACCTGACCGGCCCGGCGGCTGTCGTCACGCAGCAGGCAGATGCCGACCGGCCGGTCCAGCAGCTCGTCGTGGGCCCGCCAGTACGTCGTGCCACCTGCCTGCCCGAGTGACTCCTCGAGGCGGTAGCGGTCGACGAGCCGGGTGCCCGGCTCGACGGCGTTCGACGAAGGCACGCGGCTCCTTGTGTCGGGGCCCAGGCGGGCGCGGTCCACAGTGGCGCGGGCGATCGCGCGGTGCCCGCCCGACCCATGTTAGGGGTGGACTACCCCGTCTCGGCCGCGCTCAGTCCTGAGCGACTGCGAGGCCGTCGGCCCCGGCCCGGCTCAACTCGAGCCCGGTCAGCCGACGCTGCGGCCGACCGCGTCCCGCGAGACGTGCGCCCAGCCCTTGGAGAAGCCGAAGTGCTGCACGATCAGCGTCGTGGCCTCGCGGCTGACCACCAGGTGCACGGTGCCGTCCGGGTCGATCCGGAACGATTTCGGGTCCACCTCGTCGAGCGGGTTCTGGTCCTGCACTGCCTGCACCGCGGCGTCGTAGGCGTCCTGCAGGTTGTGCTGCTGACTGGCCTGCCATTTCTCCGAGGCGGCGCGCGCGGCATACGAGCCTTCGTCCGACAGGCTCATCATCGTGGCGCCGATCGAGATGCTGTCGTAGAGCGCCAGCCCGACGATGGCCAGCGTGACGGCGATCTTGGTCAGCCAACCGACGAGGATGTCGCCGGTGTCGCCGGTGGCGACGGGGAGCCGTCGACTGGCGCGGCACAGGGGGCGGGTCATGACTGAGGCGTCGGCTTCCCGTGGCGCTGGCTTGAGCCCCGGGTCACCGATCACTGGGTGCCGCGGAGGGGATTTTGCCGACCCATGGCTACGTCAGAGCCGCGGTGCACCCAGGCCGACGGCGCGCAGCAGCAGCGCGATCTCCTCGATGTGCAGCACCCGGGCCAGCAGGAAGTAGCCGCCGGCCAGCACGACGCCACCGGCCGTCAGCGCCGCCAGGGAGCCGGCCAGCCCGGGCCCTGCAGCGCTTCCGACGAGGTGCGCGAGCGCCCACCCGACGACGGCCGGCGGCCCGGCGGCGACCGCGAGCCGGACGTAGGTGCGTCCCACCCGGGCGCCGTCCAGGCCTCCCACCCGGCGGTGCAGTACGGCGCTGCTCAGGACCAGCCCCACGATGTAGGTCAGCGAGTAGGCGAACGCCATGCCGACGACGCGCCAGCGCAGCGGCAGCACGGCGTACGCCGCGAGCGCCAGCACCACGTTGGTCGCGGCGATCGCGACCTGGAGCAGGAACGGGGTGCGGGTGTCCTCGAGGGCGTAGAAGCCACGCAGCGCGACGTACTGGGCCGAGAAGACCGGCATCCCGACTGCGAACGCGGCGAGGACCAGACCGATGTAGTGGGCGCCCTCGGGGTTGGCCCGCCCGAAGCCGAACAGCACGCCCGTGAGCTGCGGGCCGAGCGCCAAGAACCCTGCTGCGGCGGGCACGATCCCGACGGCGGTCAGCCGCCAGCCCGCGGACAGCTCGTCGCGCACGTCGGCCAGCCGGCCGGCCGCCGCCGAGGCACTCATCCTCGGCAACAGACCGGTGACGACCGAGACCGTCACGATCGAGTGCGGCAGGATGAACGTCAGGTACGCGTTGGAGTACGCCGTGAACCCGACGCCGTATGGGAGCTCCTGGTCGGCGGCCGCCTTCCCGGCCGCTGCGGCCAGGTTGACGATCACGGCGTACGCGATCTGGTTGACCAGGACGAACAGCAGCGTCCACTTGGCGAGGTTTGCGGCGTGGCCCAGCCCGGATCCACGCAGGTCGAGCCGCGGGCGGTAGCGGTAGCCGGTCCGGGCGAGCACCGGGAGGAGGACGAGGGCCTGCAGCGCAACACCAAGGGTGGTGCCGATGCCCAGGAACGCGATCGCTGCGTCGGACAGCGACGACGGCTCGTCCCCGTCGACCTGGAACAGCGCCAGGAAGGCCAGGCCGGTGGTGATCGCGACCAGGTTGTTGACGATGGGCGCCCACATCATCGGGCCGAAGCTGCCCCGGGCGTTGAGCACCTGTCCGACCATCGTGTAGACGCCGTAGAAGAAGATCTGCGGCAGGCACCAGAAGGCGAAGGTCGTGGCCACCGCGACGTCCCCGTGCGAGTAGTCGCCCGGCGTGTAGATCGTGATGACCAGTGGGGCCGCCGCGGTTGCCACGACGGTGATGGCGAGCAGCACCAGGCCGGCGATGGTGAGCAGCCGGTCCGAGTAGGCCTGTCCCCTGTCGCTCTCACGCATGGCGCGCACGAGCTGCGGGACGAAGACGGAGTTGAGCACTCCGCCCGCCAGCAGGATGTAGATGATGTTGGGGACCGTGTTCGCCACGTTGAAGGTGTCCGCCGTGAGCCCGGTCCCGAGCGCCGCGACGATGACCGCGTTCCGGGCGAAACCGAGCACCCGGGAGACGGCGGTGCCGGCCGCCATGACCCCGCTGGACCGGACCAGCCCGCCCGCTGCGGACTCGGCCTCGGTCATGCCGACACGCCGCTCACCCGGCCTGCACCGGCGCGCTCGGCGCAGCGGCGCGCCGCGCTGTCATGGCACGACGGAACAGCCGGATGCCCGCGGCGAGGAAGAGGACCCCGGCCGCCCCGAAGGTGATGAGCAGGGCGACGGTGCCGTACTCGGTCACCCGCACCTGCAACCGCACCGGCTGGTTGAAGTCGGCACCGAACGGCCCGGGGGTGCGAAGCTGCGCGTCGACCTGGACCGTCCCTCGGGCACGCGCCCTGACGGGGACCTCCACCTGTGCCTTCTTGTGCGCTCCGATCGCGACGTGGTGCTTGTTCCCGATCGCGATCCGCGGGGTCTCCGCCTTGAACGTCACGTCCACGACGATCTGCTGGGACAGGTCGTTGGAGATCGTCAGCGGGATCGAGCCGCTGCTGCTGCTGAACGTGTAGGTGCCGGGCAGGACCTGGATCCGGTTGCGCAGAACCGCCAGCCGGGTGCGTTCCTGGTCGACGCGGTTGGCGCGGCTCTGCTTGCCCCTCCACGAGCTCGACTCGAGCCGCAGGACCGATGCGTCG
>JAVEDG010000456.1 GCA_030841245.1 Actinomycetota bacterium | reverse complement strand
CGGTGAGGTGCTCCAGCGGTCGCCGCTGACTTGCGCGATAGGTATCGATCCGCTTGTTGGACATGATCCGATAGAGCCACGCCTTGAGGTTTGTTCCTGGCCGAAACGACCTGAAATTGGCGTAGGCCTGCAACATGGTCTCCTGCAACAAATCCTCGGCGTCTGCGCGGCTGCCGGTCATCCCGACTGCGCGGCCACGAAGCGCGTCGAGCAGCGGGACCGCGTCGCGCACGAACCGTGCGGCCAACTCCGCACTGGTCTCAACCGATTCGGTTGCAGCATCGTAGTGGAAGGACCGCGAGTCAGCCGCGCACCCCCCCACGACGTGCGCACCAACTTGCTCGTGTCCCGTCTCGGGCTTTCCAACAACTCCATTCACTCCTCCGAATGTATGAACCCGCGGCACGTGCGTCGCCACCCCCGGTGGAGGGGGTTAGCGCACCAGGCGAGTGGGATTACGATGACCAGAATGGGCGTGGCTGAACTCCGCGAACGCGCAGCCGAGCTCACTCAGCTGTCTGCGGTGCTAGCCGCGACGGGAAGCGGCCGCGGGCAGGTATGCGTGGTCGAAGGGCCGAGCGGCGTTGGCAAGTCTCGACTGCTCGATGAGTGTGCCGCATCCGCCGACGCGTTGGGGATGCGGACCCTGCGCGCGCGCTGCAGCGAACTGACCCGTGATTATTCCTTCGGTGTCGCTCGAAATCTGTTTGAAGGCAGTGTCTTTCGTGCGGATGCCGGAACGCGGGCCACGTTGATGCACGGACCCGCGGCACTGTCCGAGCCCGTCTTCGGGCAAGGAGAGGCATCCGATGTCTTCGGTGTGATCCATGGCCTTTACTGGCTGACCGTCAACCTCGCCGAGCAACGTCCGCTGGTGATCCTGGTTGACGACATTCCCTGGGCGGACGACTTCTCGTTACGATTCCTCGCCTACCTCGCCGAACGAGTCGACGACGTGCCCGTTGCTCTCGTCGTCTCGGTCCGTTCCGGGGATCCAGGTGCGGAGTCGCAGCTGGTCACTCACCTGTGGGACGCCGCCACATCACCACCGATCCGTCCAGCTGACCTCACAGCGGACGCTGTCGAGGGGCTCCTCGCGGAGACGCTCCAGTGCCATGACGTCGAGGCAAGCCTCGCCCCTCGGGTGCTACGCGAGACCGGCGGAAACCCGTTCCTGGTTGTCGCCGTCGCTGACGCAATACGCGCCGGCGAGGACATGGATGTGACCACCCCGCACTTGGTCCGCCGCCGCATCACTCGCCGATTGGCGCGTCTGAATCCGGCCGCGCGCGAACTCGCGAAGGCTGGATCCGTGCTCGGTGACCACACCCCATTACGCGAGGCCGTCCAACTCGCGGGTTTGGAGCCTGACCGCGGTGCCGCCGCCGCCGAAGAACTCGTTCTCGGAACGATTCTCGAGTCCTCCGACCCGATGACCTTCGCGCACCGGATCGTCCGGATGGCCATCTACAACCTGCTGGAACCCGCCGAGCGGCTCGCTCTTCACGCGAATTCGGCCAAGTTGTTGACCGGTGGCCATTCGCAACCGGAGGTCATCGCCGAACATCTCCTGATCTCGGGACCGACTCACGAGCCGTGGGTACTAATGGTCCTGCATGATGCAGGGCGCGCCGCCATGAGCAAGGGCGCGCCCGCTGCCGCACTGCGCTATCTACGTCGAGCCCTGGACATTGCGGATCCGGATGAAGTGCCGCCGAGGCTGCTCATCGACCTCGGTCTCGCGGAAGCGTCAGCGGGGGAACCCATCTCACTGACCCGCTTCGAGCAGGCCTTAGACCTCATCAGCGAGAAGGACGAGCGAGCTGACGCGCTCTACTCGCTGGGGCAAACGCTGCATCGCTTCGGACGTTACGCCGAGGCCGCGGTGGCGTTTCAGCACGGCGCCGAACTGTTCGAGGGACGCGATGAGCAGGTTCGACTTCGCTTCGAGGGTGCGGCATGGAGTGCTCGGACTTACCGGACACCCACGCAGGATGGTTCGGCGAGCGCGGCCCGTGTCAACGGCGATGGACCGGGTGACCGCGCCGTCCTCGCAGCTCACGCACTGAATGCGGCCCTGACCACTCCGCCCGCCGCCCGGGCCGGCGATCTGGCGATCCGCGCCCTCGGTGATGGCGCGCTCCTAGCTGAGCAAACCTCGCAGGGTCCCGGCATAAACCTGGCGATCCTCGCCCTCCATCACTCGGGCCGCTCGATCGAGGCCCACGAGGCCGCGGACGCAACCGTCCGCGACGCTTGCGAGCGCGGCGCGCCGCTGGCATACGCAGAGGCATCTGTTGTGCGCGCGTTCGTCCTCTACACCCGCGGCCGCGTCACTGACGCGGCCGCCGACGCGCAGGCGGCCTTTGATCTCTGGCAGCACGCGGAACATGCGCACGCGCAGGCTGCGCTGGCCGTGCTGGTCCACTGCATGATCGAACGCGGTGACCTCACGGAGGCGACGAGGCTCGCCTCGCTCGCAGATGACCTGCCCACGCCGACCCCCGCCGTCGATGCCTACGTACGCCTTACCCGCGGGCGCCTCCACCTGCGGCGCGGATTCATCGACGAAGCCCGACGAGATCTCGAGGCAGCGGAACACTCTTGTCGGGACTTCGGCGCAATCAACCCGGCGCCACTGCCGTGGCGATCGCTCGCCGGACTGGTCGCCCACATCTCCGGCGACAAAGCGCGAGCGCAGGCGCTGATCGAGGAGGAGGTCCGCCTCGCCCGGTTGTTCGGGGTACCCATTCCGTTGGGTCTTGCGTTGCAACGACGGGCGCTAACCGAAACTGGCAGTCGAGCGCTCGAGACAT
>JAVEDG010000429.1 GCA_030841245.1 Actinomycetota bacterium | reverse complement strand
CTCAACCCGGTCCTGACGATCGGGGAGCAGGTAGTCGAGACGATCACCGCGCACCAGAAAGTGAGTGCGGACCGTGCGCGAGCGAGGACGTGCGAGCTGCTCGAACTCGTCGGGATACCCCAGCCGCGCGAGCAACTCCGCCGCTACCCGCATCAGTTCTCAGGGGGCATGCGTCAACGAGTCATGATCGCTATCGCGCTCGCTCTGCAGCCCAAGCTCCTCATCGCGGACGAGCCGACGACGGCGCTCGACGTGACCGTACAGGCTCAGATTCTCGAGCTGATGCAGGAACTGACCGCCGAGTCGGGGACGGCTGTTCTCCTGATCAGCCACGATCTCGGGGTCGTCGCGCGGACGACGCAGCACGTCGCCGTCATGTACGCGGGCTTCGTCGTGGAGTCGGCGTCGACCCCGGAGCTGTTTGCGCACCCTCGCCATCCTTACACCGTAGGATTGCTGCACTCGATACCGCGTCTCGATACGGATCCCGACGACGAGCTGACTGCAATCGAGGGCGCGCCGCCAGACCAGCAACGCGAACCGGTCGGCTGCCCCTTCGCGCCTCGTTGCCGCTGGCGACTCGACGTCTGCTGGAGGGAGATGCCGCCGCTCCTGCCCGTAGCCGCAGGGCACGTGCTCGCCTGTCACAACCCGGCGACAGACGAAGAGGCGCTCGACGGCCAACCTCTGCGCGTGGGCTTTGCACGCGCACCCGAGCCGGCTGAGGACATCGAGCGTGCCTGAGGCACCGCCGCTGCTCGAGGCGCGCGATCTCGAGGTTCACTTCCCGATCACGCGAGGCGTTCTGCTGCAGCGGAACGCGGGCGCGGTTCGGGCCGTGGACGGGGTGTCCCTCGTGCTGGAGCGCGGAACAACATTCGGCCTCGTCGGCGAGTCGGGCTGCGGCAAGACCACGCTCGGCAGGACGATCGTGCGTCTCTACAAGCCGACGGCCGGCGCGATTCTCGTTGACGGCCAGGACATCGCCGCGGGAACCCGGGAGACGGTGCAAGGGTTGCCACGACGGCTGCAAATGATCTTTCAGGATCCATACGCGTCGCTCGACCCGCGCATGACGATCGGTGCGTGTGTCGCCGAGCCGCTCAGGATCCAGCGCCTTGGCTCCGCTCACGAACGTCAGGCGCGAGTCGCGGAGCTTCTTGACCTTGTGGGGTTGCGAACACGCGACACGTCGAGCTACCCACACGAGCTCAGCGGCGGCATGCGCCAGCGAGTCGGGATTGCTCGCGCACTCGCGTTGAGCCCCGACATCATCGTTGCCGATGAGCCCGTGAGCTCTCTCGACGTCTCGATCCAGGCCCAGATCGTCAACTTGCTCCGTCGCCTCCAGCGTGACCTCGGCCTGTCCTACCTCTTTATTTCGCACGACCTGTCGCTCGTCCGTCGTATCAGTGACCAGGTCGCCGTCATGTACCTGGGCCGAATCGTTGAAAGCGCCCCGCCTCGCGAGCTCTACCGACATCCGCTCCACCCCTACACGGTCGCCCTGCTCTCTGCGATTCCGGTTCCAAACCCAATCATCGAAGCTCAGCGGCAGCGGATTATCCTGACCGGGGAGCTGCCAAGCGCCGCCAATCCGCCAAGCGGCTGCCGTTTCCACACCCGTTGCTGGTTGCGCACCAAACTAGGAAACCCCGAGGTGTGCACGAGCGAGGATCCGGCGCTAAGTCCTCTCGCTCCGGCCCACACCGTCGCGTGCCACTTCGCGAGTGAGGTTGACGGGACGCCGGAACAGGAATCCGTGACGCGTGGGCTCGGAGGCAGGTAGCGAACCCAGCTTATAAGGTAGAGCGCCATCCGCATACACCACCGCCAGAAGCCGTTGAAGCTCGATAGGTTGCGCGATTCGAGCTTGAGAAAGGGGAGACCATGACCACACTCGAGAACCGGCCGAACACCGCACTCCTCGTCGTCGACGTGCAGAACGGCGTCGTCGAAGGAGCTCCCGAGCGCGACTCGGTCGTCGCGAACGTCGGGAACCTCGTCGAGAAGGCGCGGCAAGAACAGATCCCCGTTGTCTGGGTCCAGCACTCCGACGAGGGGCTCGAGAGAGGAAGCGACGAGTGGAAGATCGTCCCCGAGTTGACGCCGGACGATGCCGAGCCGCTGATCGAGAAGAGCTATGGCGACTCCTTCGAGGACACCACTCTCGAGACCGTGCTGTCGGGCCTCGGTGTCGGGCGACTCGTCGTTGTCGGCGCACAGACCGATGCGTGCATCCGCTCGACCCTCCACGGCGCATTCGCCAGAGGGTACGACGCGACCCTTGTCAGCGACGCTCACACGACAGAGGACCAGACGCCGTGGGGGGCGCCGCCGCCCGAGCAGGTCATCGCGCACACGAACCTGTACTGGACCCACCAGGCCGCGCCGGGGCGGACGGCCGGGACGGTCGAGACCAAGGATGTCGACTTCAGCGGCACGTCCTGAGGCCTGCGCTATAGGTGCCGTGATTAGGCGGCGGTTGGTCCCGTTTCGGAGGGTGGCAGGGTCGTCGAAGTTAGGAGTCTCATCATGAAGAGGTTCTTCGCTGCCCTGGCCCTGGCCGTTCTGCTCGCAACTGTTG
>JAVEDG010000308.1 GCA_030841245.1 Actinomycetota bacterium | reverse complement strand
AGCCGCCCGACCCGACCGGCGTCGCCATGCCGTCGGGCAGTGCGTCGACCCAGCCGAGCGCGTCGACCGCCTGCAGAGCTGCGCGCAGCGCCGCCTCGTCGGCCTCGGGACGCGCGAGCAGCAGGTTCTGGGCCAGCGACCCGACGAAGACGTGGTGCTCCTGGGTGACGAGCACGACGTGGCCGCGCAGGTCGTCCAGCGGCAGCTCGACGAGCGGCACCTCGCCGACGGTCACCCGGCCCGTGCGCGGCGGGTGCACGCCCGCGAGCAGCCGGCCCAGCGTGGACTTGCCGGCACCGGACGGGCCGACGACGGCGATCCGCTCGCCGGGGCGTACGTCGAGGTCGACGCCGTGCAGCACGTCGTGCCCGGTGCGGTAGGCGAAGCGCACGTCCTCGACCTTGATGTGCTCGTCCGCCGGCTCGGTGTCCCCGGCCTGCCGGTCGTCGGGCACCAGCTCGACCCCGAGGATGCGGGACAGGGCGGTGGCGCCGACCTGCACCTCGTCCAGCCACGAGACCAGCCGGTCGACGGGATCGACGATCTGCACTGCGTACAGCGTCACCGCGGTGACCTGCCCGAGGCTGGCGTGTCCTCCGATCACCAGCCAGCTGCCCCACAGCAGGCTGATCGTGACGGGCATGGCGTAGGCGAGCTCCATCGTCGGGAAGAACCCGGTGCGCAGCCGCAGCGTGTAGCGCTCGGCGGCGTAGGCGTCGCTCAGGTCCTGCTCCATCCGGCGCGTACGCCGCCCGCCGAGCCCGAGCGCCTCGACCGTGCGGGCGCCCTCGGCCGTCTCGGCCAGCGACCCGTTGAACGCGGCGTAGCACTCTCGCTCGCGCAGGTAGCCGGCCGGTGCCCGGCGGAGGTACCACTTGGTGCCGACCACGATCAGCGGTGTCCCGGCGAGGAGTGGCAGCGCGACGACCGGCCCGGTGATGAACGCCGCGACCACCGTCAGGGCGACGGTGACGATCGCGATGAGCACCTCGGGGACCGCGAAGCGCACAGTGCGCGCCAGCGCCTCGATGTCGCCGGTGCTGCGGGTCACCAGGTCGCCGGTGCCGGCGCGCTCCACGGTCGAGAGCGGCAGCCCGAGCACCCGCTGGAGGTACCCTTCGCGCAGCTGGGCGAAGACCGTCTCGGCGAGCACGAACGACGCCCGCCGCGCGACCCAGGTGAGCACCGTCTGCAGGACGACGGACACCGCGAGCAGCAAGCCGAGCCGGTCGACCGTCGAGGTGCCGTCGCCGTCGCGCACCGACTGCACGATGGCGCCGAGCAGCCGTGGGCCGACCACGGCCGCCAGCCCGGCGAGAGCGTGCAGCCCGAGCATGCCGAGGAGCGGCCGGCGGTGGTTGCGGAACAGTTCCGCCGCGCGGGCGCGGACCTCCGGCCCGGTCGCGACAGGGAGCAGCCGGGCGCTCATCCGTCCTCCCCTCGGGTCACGGTGTAGCGGTAGCGCGCGTCGGCGAGCAGCTCGCGATGAGTCCCCTTCACGACGACCCGACCGTCGGACACATAGGCGACCTCGTCGCAGCGGTCGAGCACGAGCGGGCTGGCACTGGTCAGCACGGTGGTCCGACGGGCGCCGTTGTGCCGGGCCACGCCGTGGCGGGCCTCGTGCAGCCGCTGGGCGACGAGTGCCTCGGTGTGTGCGTCGACCGAGCTGGTGGGCTCGATCAGCACCAGGATCTCCGGGTCGGCCAGCAAGGTCCGGGCGAGAGCGACGCGCTGGCGCTGACCCCCCGAGAATCCGCGGCCGCCCTCGTCGACGGTCGCGTCGAGTCCTTCGGGGAGCGCGTCCAGGACGTCGTCGGCCGCGGCGACCGAGAGGCCGGCCAGCAGCGCCGGGTCGCCGGGCGCCCGGTCCCACGCGTCGAGCTCGTCGCGCAGCCGGCCGGTGAACAGCCGCGGCTCCGCCTCGGACACGAGGATGCGTCGTCGTACGTCGGCGAGCGGCAGGTCCCGGAGCGGCCGACCACCCAGGGTCACGCCCGCGTCGTCCACGAGCCGGCCCAGTCGCTGCGCGATCAGTGCCGTCTCGTCCGGGTCGGCGCTGACCAGGCCGAGCAGACGCCCCGGCGTGACGACCAGGCCCGAACGCCCATCGGCCAGCACGGCGCCGGACGGCGGGACCGGCGACGGGTCCTCGGGGTCGCTGATCTGCGGCGTCGTCGTGAGGACCCCGATGATCCGCTTGGCACCGACGAGTGATCGGGTCAGCTTGTCGGCACCCTCGACCGCGGTCCGGATGGGGACGACGAGGAAGAACGCGTAGCCGTAGAAGGCCACGATGCTCCCGGTGCTGAGCTCGCCCTGCAGCGCGAGCCGGGCGCCGAGCCACGTGACGGACACGAGGAAGATGCCCGGGAGCAGCACCTGCGCCGCGTCCATCGTCGCCTGCAGGCCGGCGACCCGCACCCCGGCCTGGCGCAGCTCCTCGGAGTTGATCCGGTAGCGGTCGAGGAAGGCGCGCTCCCCGCCGATGCCGCGCAGCACTCGCAGGCCCGCCACCGTGTCGGCGCCCAGCGCGGTCAACCGACCGGAGATCTCACGCTGGTGGTGCTGGCGCCGTTGCAGCGGGCGCAGGACCGGCCCCAGCGCGAGCACACAGAGGGGCACGCCGACCAGCACCACGAGCCCGAGCTCCATCGACGTCGAGAGGAGCAGCACGGCGACGACGACGTAGGACACGACCGCACCGGCGAGCCGGGCCGTGACGTCGAAGATGGCGCCGATGTAGAGCGCGTCGTTGGTGGCAGCCGACACCACCTCGCCCGTGGGGAGCCGGCGGCGGATCGCCACGCCGACCTCGGCGCTGTGGCGGCCGAGCAGCTGCATCGCCCGGAAGGACGCCTGCAGCCAGTTGCTGACCGCTGTCCGGTGCCGCATCACGCCGGCGACCGCCTGCACCAGGGCCAGGCAGAGCACGACCAGGGACCACTTGCCCGCGGCGCTCAGGTCTCCCGCAGACACCCCCTGGTCCAGGCCGCGACCGATCGCGGCCGGCACCAGCGCCTGCGCGACCATCCAGGTGATGCCGTACGCCATGCCGACCGCGAGGCTGTCCCACTGCCGCTGCCCGGTCCAGAGCAGGTAGCGCCCCGGCGACCGCAGATCGGGTCGGCCGGGGTCGGTGTAGGGGAGGCGGCGCACGTGAGGTCAATCTAGGGGCCAGGACCGACAGCGAGAAAGTCGATTCGCTTGGGCCGGCCGAGGCCGAGCGCTCCCGACTCGCCGCCCTGGCGGGCTCGGTGTCGGCGGGTCTGCAGCGCTCGGTGTGGCATCGGGGCCGGCGTGGGTGCCCGCCTAGACTCGCTGCATGACGCGCCTGCAAACCGTCCTCGTCGTCGACTTCGGGGCGCAGTACGCGCAGCTGATCGCCCGCCGGGTCCGCGAGGCCCGGGTCTACAGCGAGATCGTCCCGCACGACATGCCGGTCGCCGAGATGCTCGCGAAGGAGCCGGCCGCGATCATCCTCTCCGGCGGCCCCGCGTCGGTCTACGCCGACGGTGCGCCGTCGGTGGACCCGGCGATGTTCGAGGCCGGCGTCCCGGCGTTCGGCATCTGCTACGGCTTCCAGGCCATGGCGCTGGCGCTCGGCGGGACCGTCGCGCGCACGGGGTCGGCCGAGTTCGGCCGCACGTCGCTGGAGGTGCTCGGCGCCGAGCCGACGCTGTTCCACGGGTTGCCGCGCGAGCAGTCGGTGTGGATGTCGCACAACGACGCCGTCTCGCAGGCACCGGCCGGCTTCGACGTCGTCGCTCGTACGCCGGACACCCCCGTGGCCGCGTTCGAGGACCCCGAACGGCGGCTGGCCGGGGTCCAGTTCCACCCCGAGGTGATGCACACCGACCACGGGCAGGCCGTGCTCGAGCACTTCCTCTACGAGGTCGCCGGCCTCGAGCCCACCTGGACGATGACCAGCGTCATCGACGAGCAGGTCGCGGCGATCCGGGCGCAGGTCGGCGACCGGCGGGTCGTCTGCGGGCTCTCCGGCGGCGTCGACTCGGCAGTGGCAGCCGCGTTGGTGCAACGGGCGGTCGGAGACCAGCTGACCTGTGTCTTCGTCGACCACGGGCTGCTGCGCAAGGGCGAGGCGGAGCAGGTCGAGCGGGACTTCGTCGCCGCCACCGGCGTACGGCTGAAGGTCGCCGACTCGGCCAAGCAGTTCCTCGTCGCGCTGGCCGGTGTCAGCGACCCCGAGGAGAAGCGCAAGGTCATCGGCCGCGAGTTCATCCGGGTGTTCGAGGAGGCGGCGCGCGAGGTCGTGGCCGAGGCGGGGGCCCACGGCGAGTCGGTCGACTTCCTCGTGCAGGGCACGCTCTACCCCGACGTGGTCGAGTCCGGCGGCGGCACCGGGACCTCCAACATCAAGTCGCACCACAACGTGGGCGGCCTGCCAGACGACCTGCAGTTCGCCCTCGTCGAGCCGCTGCGCACCCTGTTCAAGGACGAGGTACGCCGCGTCGGGCTCGAGCTCGGGCTGCCCGAGGCGATCGTGTGGCGGCAGCCGTTCCCCGGGCCGGGGCTCGGCATCCGCATCGTCGGCGAGGTGACCCTCGAGCGGCTCGAGGTGTTGCGCGAGGCCGACGCGATCGCCCGCGAGGAGCTGACCCGGTCCGGCCTGGACCGCGACATCTGGCAGTGCCCGGTCGTGCTGCTCGGCGACGTGCGATCGGTCGGTGTGCAGGGCGACGAGCGCACCTACGGCCATCCGGTCGTGCTGCGACCGGTCTCCTCCGAGGACGCGATGACCGCGGACTGGACCCGGGTGCCCTACGACGTACTGGCCCGCATCTCGACCCGCATCACCAACGAGGTCCGCGAGGTCAACCGCGTCGTGCTCGACATCACGTCCAAGCCTCCCGGCACCATCGAGTGGGAGTAAGCCACCAGCGCTGACCTGCAGGTTTGCAAGATCGCTTGTACTCGGTAGGCATCATCTTGGAGTGCCAACGCTTTGATTGTCGTTTCGCCGCGCCCACCGACGCGCCGCTCATTACACCCTCGATTGCGATGAGCTGCATTGATCCAACGTTCGTCCATTCCCCAGGTCAGTGCCGGGTATGGCCGTAGCGGCGCGTGCGCTGGTCGTAGATGCACCCGAAAGTAGACGGACGTTTCCCCCCAACTGCCGTCGATGTGCGGGGCGAGGACGTGGGGCAGATCATTGGCTGCTCAACTGGGCGGCTGCTTCCGGGTGGGCCAGGAGATCCAACAGATGGCCCACGGTGCGCTGCCGGAGGAGTGCCTCCGGCAAGGGGCGGTCGAGTTGGACGCTGTACCGGTTGCGGCGGCCGTGTCTCTCCTTCAGCACGTATTCGGCTTTCACCAGATCGGTGACGATGCCGAATGCTGCTCGCTCGGTGATGCTGAGCGCGGTGGCGATCTCCCGCAGGCGCACGCCCGGGTCATGGGCGATGCACAGCAGCGCCCGAGCATGGTTCGTCAGGAAGCCCCACGGCATGGTCGACATCATATCTGATGATCGAGTCTAGAAAGCATTTGCTAGTGATGCTCATCCAACGTATGGTCCTTTGTGGAGCCCCGGCCTCCGAACCACGCAGGCCGCTCCACCACAAGGAAGGCAACCATGCGCAGCACGCGCGTCACTCTCTACGACATCAAGCCCGACACCTTCGACGAGGTAGTCAGCCAGGCGAAGGCGGGGATGGTGCCGCTGTTCGAGCAAAGCCCCGGCTTCGTGTCCTACGGAGTGGCCCAGATGGACAAGGCCACGTTCGTCTCCCTCAGCACGTGGGAAACGCGCGCGCAGGCCGACGCGGCCGCCGCCAAGGCCGCAGACTGGGTCAAGACCAACTCTCGGGACCGTTTCGCCCTGCGCGAGACCTACATCGGCGACCTCGCCATCGACATCCGCGACCGCAAGCCCGCGGAGATCACCCACTAGACAGTCCATCGTGTCGAGCCCCCGTCGCGCAATGCGGCGGGGGCTCGCTCTTTCTGATCCGCGGGCGAGATCACTCGGTCAAAAGCTGTCATATCCGAAGCAGATGCATCCACTCGCGATGGAGTGGCACTAGACATCCCCGCAGGTCCCTCTGCGGCCTCCGGCCGGCGGAGGATCGCGTGGTCAGTCGGATCCGCCGCCACGGCTCTTGAGGTCTCGAAGGATCTGCTGGCTGGCGAGCTTGCCGGGTGCGCCGATGACGCAACCGCCGGGATGGGTGCCCGAGCCGCACTGGTAGTAGCCGTCGATCGGGGTGCGGTACTGGCTCCATCCCGGAGCCGGCCGGAAGAAGTACATCTGCGGTGCGAAGAACTCCCCGGCGAAGATGTTGCCCTCGGTCAGCCCCACGGTGCGCTCGATGTCGAGCGGCGTCTGGATCTCGCGCTGGAGCACGAGGTCGCTGAAGCCGGGGAAGAACGACTCGAACGTGGCCTGCACCGTGTCGGCGAACTTCTCCCGCTCGGTGTCCCAGTCGCCGTCCTTGAGGTGGTACGGCGCGTACTGCACGAAGCACGACATGACGTGCTTGCCCGGCGGAGCCATGTCGGGGTCGACGAAGGACTGGATGGCGCAGTCGATGTAGGGGCGCTTGCTGTACCAGCCGTACTTCGCGTCGTCGAACGCCCGCTCCAGGTACTCCATGGACGGCCCGATGTTGACGAACCCGAGGTACTGGTCGGTGCGGTCACCGAGAGCCGGGTAGCGCGGCGCGCCGTCGAGCGCGAAGTTCACCTTCGCGGAGGTGCCCTGGAACCGCATCCGGTTGATGTTCTCCACCAGGTCGCTGGGCAGCTCGCGCGGCTCGACCAGCTCGGTGAACGTACGCCGCGGGTCCAGGGCGCTTACGACGGTCTTCGCGGTGAGCTCGGTCCCGTCCTCGAGGGCGACGCCGACCGCGGCGCCCGCCTTGGTGATCACGGAGGCGACCGGGGCGTTGAGCATGATCTCCGCGCCGTTGGCCTGCGCCGCCCGCGCCAGCACCTGGGTGAACCCGCCGTTGCCGCCCTTGTGGAACGACCACGCCCCGAAGTGCCCGTCGTGCTCCCCCAGGGAGTGGTAGAGCAGCACGAGCCCGGACCCCTGGGACATCGGTCCGACCTTGGTCCCGATGATTCCCGAGGACGCGATGTAGCCCTTGAGGATGTCGCTCTCGAAGTAGTCGTCGAGGAAGTCGGCGCAGCTCCCGGTGAGGAGCCGGACCAGGTCGTGGATCACCTTCTGGTCGACAGCGCCCAGGTGCTTCACCAGCTCGGCGGTCTCCATCAGGTCCTCGGGTGTCTTGCCGAAGATGTTCGGCGGCACCTTGTCCAGCAGCGGCTTGACGACCTGGCAGACCCGCTCCACGTCGTACTCGTAGCGGTCCATCGCGTCGGCGTCGTGCGACGAGTGCCGCATGATCTC
>JAVEDG010000248.1 GCA_030841245.1 Actinomycetota bacterium | reverse complement strand
ATCAACGGCACCGAGCCGATGCAGGTCCTGCTGTGCCTGTCGATCCAGGAGATAGGCCTGCTGGTCAAGGCCGCGGACATCGCGGCCGCGATGAGCATCGAGGCGCTGCTCGGCACCGACCGCCCGTACGACGAGCGGGTGCAGGTGATCCGCCCGCACCCCGGTCAGCTGGACAGCGCCGGCAACCTGCGCCGGCTGCTGGCCGGCTCGCCGCTGGTCGCCAGCCATCGCGAGAGCGACCACGCCGTGCAGGACTCCTACGCGCTGCGTTGCGCCCCGCAGGTGCACGGTGCCGTCCGCGGGGTGCTCAGCCACGCACGTGGTGTCATCGACATCGAGCTCGGGTCCGTCGTCGACAACCCGGTGATCGTCCCCGACGGTGAGGTCATGTCCACGGGGAACTTCCACGGTGAGCCGCTGGCGTTCGCCGGTGACATGCTCGCGATGGCGGTCGCGGAGCTCGGCTCGATCTCGGAGCGGCGCACCGACCGGATGCTCGACCCGGCGTTCTCCCGGGACCTGCCCGCGTTCCTCGCCCGCGAGCCCGGCACCAACTCGGGGCTGATGATCGCGCAGTACACCGCGGCGTCACTGGTCAGCGAGAACAAGGTGCTGGCGCACCCGTCGAGCGTTGACACGATCCCCACGTCCGGCAACCAGGAGGACCACGTCTCGATGGGGTGGACGTCGATGCGCAAGCTGCGCGAGGTCGTCACCAACGTGCGAGCGGTCCTCGCGGTCGAGATCCTCGCGGCCGCCCAGGCGATCGACTTCCGCACGGCGGTCGCCGTCCCGGGTGCGGCCAGTGGTGCGGTCCACGACGTCGTACGCCGTGAGGTCCCCACCATGGAGGCGGACCGTGAGGTGGCCGCCCAGCTCGCGGCCGTTGACCGCCTGCTGCCCGAGATCGTGGCTGCTGCCGAGGCGGCCGTCGGTGGGCTGGCCTGACGCGGCCGAGCCGCTGGCCTGGTTCGGGGGCAGGCTGGCCACCGGGCTCGAGCAGGTCGCCCACGATCCCGCGGTCCTGGACGGCGGTGGCTGGTGGGCGGTGCTCGCCGGCTTCGAGGGCGACCTGGTGCTGGCCCGGTTCGGTGACGTCCGGCCCGCGCAGCTGCCGGAGGCGTCCTGGCCCGGCGTACCCATCGACTCGTGGCGCTCGAGCATGGACCACCACGGCTACTTGTCCGCCGTCGCGCGGGTGCGCAAGGAGATCGCGGCGGGCGAGGTCTACCAGGTCAACGTGTGCCGCGTGCTGTCCGCGCCGCTGCCGCAGCCGGTCGACGTGGTGGGCCTGGCCCGGCTGCTGCAGCGCGGCAACCCCGCGCCGTACGCCGGCGTGCTCCGCCTCCCGTCGCACGACATCGCGGTCGCGACCGCGTCTCCGGAGCTCTTCCTGCACCGGGACGGGGACCTGGTCGAGTCGGGGCCGATCAAGGGGACCGGCCGGACGGCGGCCGACCTGACACCCAAGGACCGCGCCGAGAACGTGATGATCGTCGACCTGGTGCGCAACGACCTGGGCGTCGTGGCGCGCACCGGCACCGTCGAGGTGCCTGCGCTGTGCACGGTGGAGGAGCACCCGGGCCTGGTGCACCTCGTCTCGACCGTGCGGGCCAGGCTCCGGCCGGGAGCGGGCTGGCGCGAGCTGCTCACCGCCGCCTTCCCGCCCGGCTCGGTCACCGGAGCGCCCAAGTCGAGCGCGCTCCGGCTGATCCGCGAGCTCGAGCCGACGCCGCGTGGCCCCTACTGCGGGGCGGTCGGTTGGGTGGACGCCGACGCCGGCACCGCCGCCCTGGCGGTCGGCATCCGGACGTTCTGGGTGGCGCAAGGCACACTGCGGTTCGGCACCGGTGCCGGCATCACCTGGGGGTCGGACCCGCAGCGGGAGTGGGACGAGACCGAGCTGAAGGCGGCCCGGCTGCTCGGAGTCGCGGCTGGGTCGAGCGACGGGCAGCAGAGCGACGCGCAGTCGACCGACGGGCAGGAAGGACAGGGCGAGTGAGGGTCTGGGTCAACGGCGAGCTGGTCGACGAGGCCGACGCCACGGTGTCGGTGTTCGACCACGGCGTCACCGTCGGCGACGGAGTGTTCGAGAGCACCGGGGTCACCGCCGGCGTGCCGTTCGCGCTGACCCGCCACCTGCGCCGGTTGGCCGGCTCGGCGCGTGGGCTCGGCCTGCCGGAGCCCGAGGACGAGCTGCTGCGCCGGGCGGTCGCCGAGACCCTGGGCGCCAACGACCTGACCGGCTCGCTGCGGCTGCGGATCACCTACACCGGCGGGGTCAGCCCGCTGGGGTCGGACCGGGGCGCGGCGGGACCCACCCTGGTGGTGGCCCTGGCGCCACTGAGTCCCTGGCCGCTGACAGCACAGGTCGCGGTCGTGCCCTGGACCCGCAACGAGGGTGCCGCTACCGCGGGGCTGAAGACCACGTCGTACGCCGACAACGTCGTGGCCCTGGCCCATGCCAAGCGAGCCGGCGCCGGCGAAGCGCTGTTCGCCAACACGCGTGGCGAACTCTGCGAGGGGACCGGTTCGAACGTCTTCCTCGTGTTGGACGGCAGGGTCGTGACCCCGCCGCTCTCCTCGGGCTGCCTGGCCGGCGTGACGCGGGCGCTGCTGCTCGAGTGGTGCGACGTCGAGGAGCGGGTGCTCCCGCTGCCGGCACTCCAAGAGGCCTCGGAGGTGTTCCTGAGCTCGTCG
>JAVEDG010000174.1 GCA_030841245.1 Actinomycetota bacterium | reverse complement strand
CGTCTGCTGGCCCACGATGACGAGGAACGACCAGTAGTGCGCCACCACGTAGCCGGCCGCGATGGGGACCAGCGAGTGCGAGTACTCACCGGTGAGCCGTCCGGTCGAGAGCCCGGTGCCGAGCCCGCTGAGCCGGGCGGCGATCGTGAAGGCCACGGCGATGAGCGCGATCGTGCCGAGGAGTCCCAGCGTCTCGGTCACCTTCGCCGGGAGCGGCCAGGTCTGCACCCGCACGATCCACCATGGCGCGTTGGCGAGCGCGTCGTACGCCGTGGAGCCGAGCAGCACGGTGACGACACCGACCAGACCGGCCCGGATCGGCGTCCCGGACACGCCGGCCAGCGGGTTGCGCAGCACCAGCCGCCTGTCGTCGCCGCGCCGGCCCAGCACGCTGAGCCGGCCGAACAGCGTGGAGTAGACCTCGAAGCCGTCACCGACGCGGAACCAGCCGGAACCCCAGACCGTCGCGGCGAGCAGGTGCACCAGGAGGTAGACCGCGAACCAGGTGCGCAGCACCGGAAGGGTGTCGTTGTCCGGTTGGTCGATCAGCTCCAGCCAGATGAAGGCGAACAGCGACAGGGCCGCCGGCCAGTACCCCAGCCACCGCGGCGGCCGGGCCAGCCCCTGGTCAGGACGCCCGCCCAGGGCGCGGGCCACTGCCCAGTGCACCGCGCGGATCGGGTTGAGCCGCCGCCAGACCGGGCCGAACAGGATCGAGGCAACCGGCACGCCCACCCAGAACAGGGCGTAGACCACGCCGGGCACCGGGTTGAGGGCGTCGTCCCGGCCGATGACCGCCGCCATCACGACGTACGCCGTGACCACCGCGCCCAGCAGCCGCAGCGCGAACCTGAACCCGCGCGAGTCCACCACCCGGGCGACCGGCTGCGGCACCGGCCGGCCGGCCCGGTCGGCGTCGAGCCGGGGCTCGCGCCACAGGAACGCCAGGACGAGGAAGGAGACGACGAGGGCGGCGACCGCACCGCCGAGGGCGAAGGAGAAGGGGATCGGCAGGTCCTCGCGGGTCGCGATGCCGTGCGCCAGCAGCCGGTCGGCGCCGTTCACCCGCGGCTCACCGGTGCGTCACCGCACCTCGAGCTGCAGCAGCTGCAGGTTGCTCTCGTGGGTCTCGACCTCGAACAGCCCGGACTGGCTCTCGCGGAAGACCACTATGCGCGTCTTCCCCGCGACGAGCGGCTTCTCGATGTTGACGCCGTGGATGTGCAGCACGTCGGCCTTGTCGCTGGTCACCTCCAGGCGCACCTTCTGCCCGACACCGACCTGCACCCGATGGGTGGGCGGGACCACCTTGCCGGCCCGGATGGCGACCTTGACGACCGTCGGTGCTCCGCCGCTGTTTGTCGAGCCGCTGCCCGACGAGCAGGCCGCGAGCGTCGCGCTGAGCAGCAGGACCGCGATCGTCATCGGGCCGCGTCGCACGTGAGCTCCTCCTGGTGATCGTCGGCGCCAGACTATGGCGCCGCTGGGTGTTTCGCCGCGGTCGGTGCCGCCCGGGGGCGCCCGCCGTGCCACGATGGTGGAAGCGGAAACGTGCCGCAGGCAGCGCGGAGGTGTGGCTTTGGCCGACCGGCTCAGCCCCCTCGACGTGTCGTTCCTCTACATGGAAGAGCCCACGACGCCGATGCACGTCGGCGGCGTGGAGATCTTCCAGGCGCCTGTCGGTGGCTTCGACTACGACCGGCTGGTCGAGCTCATCAGTGACCGGATCGCGTTCGTGCCCCGCTACCGGCAACGGGTGCGCTGGGTGCCTGGACACATCGCCAACCCGGTGTGGGTCGACGCCGAGGAGTTCGACATCGGCTACCACGTCCGCCGGTCGGCGCTGCCCCGGCCGGGCACGAACGCCCAGCTCTACGAGCTCGTCGCCCGGGTCCAGGGCCGTCAGCTGGACCGGTCCCACCCGCTGTGGGAGATGTACCTCGTGGAGGGTCTGTCCGACCGCCGTTTCGCGATCATCACCAAGACCCACCACGCGATGGTCGACGGCATCGCCGCCGTCGACATCGGCCAGGTCATCCTCGACCCCACGCCCGAGGCGCGCGACACCCCGCGCGACACCTGGACGCCGGTGCCGGAGCCGTCCTGGGCCGAGCTGGTCGCGGGTGCGGTCGCCGACACGGTCAAGCGACCGAGCGACGCCTGGGACACGGTCCGGACCGGCCTGGCCGACCTGCGTTCGACCGCGGAGCGGCTCGGCGACGCCGCCGTCGGCGTGCTGGCGGCCGTCCGCACGGCGGCTCGGGCCGCGCCGGAGAGCCCGCTCAACGTCGAGATCACCGAGCACCGTCGTTACGCCACGGCCACGAGTGCCCTCGACGACTACCGGCGCATCCGCAAGGCGCACGGTGGCACCGTCAACGACGTCGTGCTGGCGGTGGTCGCCGGTGCGCTGCGGTCCTGGCTGCTGACCCGCGGCGAGTCGGTGTCCTCCGTGACCACGGTGCGGGCTCTCGTCCCGGTGAGCGTGCGCTCGGGCTCGGAGACGGGTGGCAACCGGGTGGCGTCCTACGTCGTCGACCTCCCCGTCGGCGAGCCGAACCCCGTCATGCGGCTGGCCCAGGTGTCCTACCGGATGCGGGGCCACAAGGACACCGGCCAGGCCGTGGGTGCGGAGGCTCTCGTCGGGCTCGCCGGCTTCGCGCCACCGACCCTGCACGGCATGGGTGCCCGGCTCGCGAGCAGTCTGTCGAGGCGGTTGTTCAACGTCGTGGTGACCAACGTGCCTGGCCCGCAGCAGCCGCTCTACGCCCAGGGAGCCCAGATGCTGGCCGCCTACCCGGTCGTGCCGCTGGCCAAGGGCCAGGCGGTGAGCATCGGGCTCACGTCGTACAACGGGCTGGTCTGCTACGGCCTCAACGCGGACCGCGCCGCGATGCGTGACGTCGGCGTGCTGGCCCAGTGCCTCGAGGACTCGCTCGCCGAGCTGATGGACACGGTGTGACGGGTCCCCGTCGCAAGCGCGGTCCGCGACGCGGCCTCGTGCTCGGCGCCGGCGGCGTGCTCGGCGCCGCGTGGTCGATCGGCGCCCTCAACGCCGTCGCGGAGGTGGAGGGGTTCGACCCCGGAGAGTGCGAGGTCGTGGTCGGCACATCGGCGGGCTCCGTGCTGGCCGCCCTGCTCGGTGCCGGCCTGTCGGTCTCCGACCTGCGCGACCACCAGCGGGGGATGCCGCTCCCGCACGAGGTCGGGCTGGACTGGGACTACGACCGGGGCACGGGTGGCGCGGTGCCCAGCCGGCCCCGGCTCTCCGTCGGGTCCCCTGCTCTGTTGCGGCGCACGGTGGTGCACCCGCGCCGGTTCCCCCCGCTCGCCGTGCTGGCCGCGCTCACCCCGCCCGGCCAGGGGACGCTGCACGAGATCGGCCGGATGGTGCGCTCGGTCGCGACCGAGGACGGCTGGCTGCGCCGGGAGGGCATCTGGGTCGTGGCCATGGACTACGACAGCGGGAGACGGGTGGCCTTTGGCCGTCCGGGAGCCCCGCCGGCGCTGTTGGACGAGGCGGTCATGGCGTCCTGCGCGATCCCCGGGTGGTACGCGCCGGTGCCGATCGACGGCGCCCGCTACGTGGACGGCGGAGCCTGCTCGACGACGAACGTCGACCTGCTCGCGGGCCTCGGCCTGGACGAGGTCTACGTGCTGGCGCCGATGGCGGCGTTCGTCCAGGACAGCCCCCGCCGGCTCCTGACCCGGATCGAGCGGCGGATCCGCCGCCAGGTCACCCGCCGGCTGCTGCACGAGACGGCCAAGCTCGACGGCTCCGGGGTGGCGCTGACCGTGCTGACCCCCGGCCCGGAGGACCTGCGGGCCATGGGGTCCAACCTGATGGACCCGTCGCGCCGGCTCGACGTGCTCGAGACCTCGTTGTCGACGTCGATGGCGGCCCTGCGCCACCCACGGCCCGACGACCTGGGGATCGCCCTCTAGTGCGTCGGCGGGTCCCGTAGTGCGCGTCTACCTGGCGTTGACCCCGGCCGGGCTGGTCGCCGCTCGCGACGCGGGCTCGGTCGACGTCGCGGTGGGCTACGCCGTCACGCCCACGCTGCGGGAGTGGTACGTCGAGGGCGACATCGAGGAGCTCGAGCACGCCGCCGCCTCGGCGGCCGCGCGCGCCTGCCTCCGGCTCCTCGCGGCCGACCCGTCGGACCCGCGCCGCGTGGTGCTCGCCGCGGACGTGGCCGACGGGAGGCCGGCTCCCGATCTCGACCGGGCCGCCGTGCGGCTCCCGGGTCCGGTGCGCTGGCAGGACGTCGAGTCCGGGCTGGTCGACGACGCGGAGGCCGCACCCGACGTACGGCGTGCGCTGGCGGTGGTCGCTGCCGCCGACGCGGGCGACGACGACGCGCAGTTCGTGGTCGACTCGGTCGAGGACCACGCGCTGGGCTGGTACCCGCGGGCCGAGCTCGAGCGGACAGACGTGGCGGACCTCGGGGGCTGAGCCCACGCGCGGCCGTGCAACGATGCGAGGCGATGGTCCGCAGCGGTCCCGGCACCCGTCGAACGCGAGGAGCGAGCACATCATGGACGCGGTCACCAAGGTCCCTGTCCCGGTCAACGAGCCGGTGCAGATGTACGCCCCCGGCAGCCCGGAGCGGGCGGAGATCGAAGGCACGCTCAAGCGGATGGCCAGCGAGCCCCGCGAGCTGACGGCCACGATCGGTGGCGAACGACGGCCCGGCAGCGGCGCCCCGCTGGACGTCGTGCAGCCGCACAACCGCCACCACGTGCTGGGCACCATTGCCTCCGCGACCGCTGACGACGCACGGGCCGCGATCGACGCGGCGAAGGACGCGGCACCGGGTTGGCGTGCGCTGGACTACGACGACCGGGCGGCCATCCTGCTCAAGGCTGCTGACCTGCTCGCCGGCCCGTGGCGCGCGACGTTGAACGCGGCGACCATGCTCGGTCAGTCCAAGACCGTGATGCAGGCCGAGATCGATGCGGCCTGCGAGCTCATCGACTTCTGGCGATTCAACGTGGCGTTCGGTCGCCAGATCCTGGCCGAGCAGCCGCAGTCGAGCCCCGGCGTGTGGAACCGCACCGACCACCGGCCGCTCGAGGGCTTCGTCTACGCGATCACGCCGTTCAACTTCACCGCGATCGCCGGCAACCTGCCGACGGCCCCGGCGCTGATGGGCAACGTGGTCATCTGGAAGCCCGCGCCGACCCAGCAGTACGCCGCGCACCTGCTGATGATGCTGCTCGAGGAGGCCGGGCTGCCGCCGGGCGTCATCAACATGCTGCCCGGCCACGGTGCCCCCGTCTCCGAGGTCGCCCTTCAGGACCCGGACCTCGCCGGCATCCACTTCACCGGCTCGACCGCGGTTTTCCAGAAGCTCTGGCGTGAGGTCGGCGAGAACATCGCGTCGTACCGGTCCTACCCGCGGATCGTCGGGGAGACCGGGGGCAAGGACTTCGTCGTCGCCCACCCGTCCGCCGATGTCGACGTCCTGCGCACGGCCCTGATCAGGGGCGCGTTCGAGTACCAGGGGCAGAAGTGCTCGGCCGCGTCGCGCGCCTACGTGCCACGCAGCATCTGGGCCCGGCTGCGTGACGACATAGCCGCCCAGACGGAAGCGATCACGATGGGCGACGTCACCGACCTGTCCAACTTCATGGGCGCGGTCATCGACGACCGCGCCTTCGCCAAGCACAAGGCGGTGCTGGACCGGGCCAAGGGCGACGACGGCATCGACGTGGTGGTGGGTGGCACGTACGACGACAGCCAGGGCTGGTTCGTGCGCCCGACCGTCCTGGAGTGCAGCGACCCGGACAACGAGATCTTCACGACCGAGTACTTCGGGCCGATCCTTTCGGTGCACGTCTACGACGACGGCGGCTATGACGCGATGCTGCGTCAGATGGAGGCGGTCGCGCCGTACGCGTTGACCGGGTCGATCATCGCCCAGGACCGGGCGGCGATCGCCCACGCGCAGGAGTTCCTGCGCTTCGCCGCGGGCAACTTCTACGTCAACGACAAGCCGACCGGCGCGGTCGTCGGGCAGCAGCCGTTCGGCGGAGCCCGGGCGAGCGGGACCAACGACAAGGCCGGCGCGCCGCAGAACCTGCTGCGCTGGACGTCGACCCGGTCCATCAAGGAGACCGCGGTGCCTCCGACGGACTACCGCTACCCGCACATGGGCTGACTCGCGTTCACCGGCTGGGAACGAGCCGCTCGATCTCGTCGCGAAGCGGACCTTCCGGGCCATCCGACGTTTCTGTCTCGGTGCTACGGCGACCGTGACAGGTTGGGGGCGACGGTCTCGAGCGGTTCGGGACGCGCGAGGTCTTGGTGGTCCGATGCAAAGACGCTGGGTTCCGGGTGTTCGGCTCTGCTCCGTAGTGGCGCTGCTGGCGACCGCCCTGGTGCCGCTGGGCGCACAGTCTGCTGCTGCCTTCGCCCTCAGCAGCTGCTGGAGCAGCGACAACGGCGACCCGGTGCTCAACCACTTCACGATCTCGACGGACTCGATCGACGTGACCAGCAGCTCGAAGACCGTGACGTTCACGGTCACTGCTGTCGACACGGGCGGACCGGGCGCATTGAGCGGCATCTCGGCCGTCGACCTGCTGCTGACCAGCCCTCCGACACCGACGTCCCAGGTTCGGCAGGCCGTGCTGGAGCGGGACTCGTCCGGCAACTGGGTCGCTACCGTGTCGTTCCCGCCGGGAACTACTAACGGCATCTGGCACGTCGACTTCATCGACATGTCCGACCGGGTGGGCAACTTCTCGGGCCCGAGCGAGGACGACCTGATCTCGGCCAGCTTCGACCACCAGTTCAACGTGACCTCGACGACGGACACGACCCCGCCCGCGCTGACCGCATTCAACTTCACGCCGGGGTCGGTCAACACCACCTCGGCGGCCAAGACGGTCACCTTCACCGCGCACGCGACCGACGACATCGCCGGAGTTCGATCGATCTTTGTCTTCGCCGGCACCACCACCCACGGCGGCTCCGCGTTCCTGCACCGGGTCAGCGGGACGGCGCTGGACGGGACCTGGACCGGCACCATGACGATCCCACGCTGGCAGGGCACCAGCACCTGGCACATCCTGCAGGTCAGGGCGACGGACCGGGTCAGCAACGACGGCGACACGGGCTACGGCGCCCTGGGCACGGCGGGCTTCAAGCGCAACCTTGTCGTCACCAGCGGTTCGGACGGCACCGCACCGAGCCTCGCCGGCTTCTCCCGGTCGCCGAGCTCGGTCGACGTCCGGACCAGCAACGCGTCGGTGGGCGTGACCGTGCACGCCAAGGACGCGGCCTCCGGGGTGGCCGCCGTCGAGGTCTCCCTCACCAGCCCCCAGTTCTGGGAGGCGAAGGCAACCCTGCACCTCGTCTCGGGCACCCACAAGGACGGGGTCTGGAAGGGGTCCGCCAAGGTGCTGCGCTGCTTGTCGGACAGCGGCGGCTGGGCCGCCTCCGTCCGCATCTTCGACGCGGCACACAACCCTCGCGACGTGTCCGCCGCCGCGCTCGCCAACAGGGGCTTCCCCCACTCCGTCTCGGTCACCGCCGGGGACCGCTCCGGCCCGAGCGCGGTCGTGGCGAACAACGGCGCGGTGCCGGTGAACGCGGTGAGGGTCGACTTCAGTGAGATCGTCAACGGGATCACGACGGTCAACTCGACGATCCGGACGGACGACACGGGCACGCTCGTGGCGGGGAGCTGGGCCTGCAAGACCTGGAGCAACGCCGCGACCAGCTGCCGGACCGGTGACGTCCGTCATGCGTTCTTCACGCCCACCGACCCGCTGAGCTCCGCGAGGTCCTACGTGCTGGAGATCAATCCCGAGCACACCCTGGGAGTCTGCGACCGCGGTGGCAACCCGTTCCACCGCGACATCCAGCTCTTCACGACCGCCTGAGCTGTGGCTCGGCACGAGCCGCTCGATCTCGTCGCGAAGCGGACCTTCCGGACTATCCGTCGTTTCCGCCTCGGCGCTCCGGCGACCGTGGCAGGTTGGGTGCGACGGTCCCGGGCGGTCCGGGACGCGCGAGGCCTTGGTGGTCCGATGCAAAGACGCTGGGTGCCGGCCGTTCGGCTCTGCTCCGCGGTGGCGCTGCTGGCGACCGCCCTGGTGCCGCTGGGCGCACAATCCGCGGCTGCCTTCGCCCTCAGCAGCTGCTGGAGCAGCGACAACGGCGACCCGGTGCTCAACGCCTTCCACCTCTCGACGCACTCGACGCACTCGATCGACGTGACCAGCAGCTCGAAGAGCGTCGGTGTCACGGTG